>NZ_CAOKTW010000001.1:0-300000 GCF_948472335.1 Streptococcus bouchesdurhonensis
ACCTCTCATTAATGACTTGAAAAAAGAAGCCAAAAAAGCTAATAAAGTCTTTCTGGCGAGTGACCCGGACCGTGAAGGAGAAGCGATTTCTTGGCATTTGGCCCATATTCTCAACTTAGATGAAAATGATGCCAACCGTGTGGTCTTCAATGAAATCACCAAGGATGCGGTCAAAAATGCTTTTAAAGAACCGCGTAAGATTGATATGGATTTGGTCGATGCTCAACAGGCACGCCGTGTCCTGGACCGCTTGGTAGGGTATTCGATTTCGCCTATTTTGTGGAAGAAGGTCAAGAAAGGCTTATCAGCAGGTCGCGTTCAGTCTATTGCGCTTAAGTTAATCATTGACCGTGAGAATGAAATTAATGCCTTCCAGCCAGAAGAATACTGGACAATTGATGGTGTCTTTAAAAAGGGAACCAAGCAATTTCAGGCATCCTTCTATGGAGTAGATGGCAAAAAGCTGAAACTGACTAGCAATGATGAGGTCAAGGAAGTCTTGTCTCGTCTGACTAGTAAAGACTTTTCAGTGGATCAGGTGGATAAGAAAGAGCGCAAACGCAATGCTCCATTACCCTATACCACTTCATCTATGCAGATGGATGCTGCCAATAAAATCAATTTCCGTACTCGAAAAACCATGATGGTTGCCCAACAGCTCTATGAAGGAATTAATATTGGTTCTGGTGTTCAAGGTTTGATTACCTATATGCGTACCGATTCGACTCGTATCAGTCCTCTAGCGCAAAATGAAGCAGCAAGTTTCATTACGGACCGTTTTGGTAGTAAGTATTCTAAGCATGGTAGCAAGGTCAAAAATGCATCAGGTGCTCAGGATGCCCACGAGGCTATTCGTCCGTCTAGTGTCTTTAATACACCTGAAAGTATTGCTAAGTATTTGGACAAGGATCAGCTCAAGCTTTATACTCTTATCTGGAATCGTTTTGTAGCGAGTCAGATGACAGCTGCTGTCTTTGATACCATGGCTGTTAAATTGTCTCAAAATGGGGTTCAATTTGCTGCCAATGGTAGTCAGGTTAAGTTTGATGGTTATCTTGCCATTTATAATGATTCTGACAAGAATAAGATGTTACCAGATATGGCTGTTGGAGATGTGGTCAAACAGGTCAATAGCAAACCAGAGCAACATTTCACTCAACCGCCTGCTCGCTATTCTGAAGCGACCCTTATCAAGACCTTGGAGGAAAATGGGGTTGGACGTCCGTCAACCTACGCACCGACCATTGAAACTATTCAGAAACGTTATTATGTTCGCCTTGTAGCGAAACGTTTTGAACCAACAGAGTTGGGAGAAATTGTTAACAAGCTCATCGTTGAATATTTCCCAGATATCGTAAACGTGACCTTCACAGCTGAAATGGAAGGCAAGCTGGATGATGTCGAAGTCGGAAAAGAGCAGTGGCAACGGGTCATTGATGCCTTTTACAAACCATTCTCTAAAGAAGTCGCCAAGGCTGAAGAAGAAATGGAAAAAATACAGATCAAGGATGAACCAGCTGAATTTGACTGTGAAGTGTGTGGTAGTCCAATGGTTATTAAACTTGGTCGATTTGGTAAGTTCTACGCTTGTAGCAATTTCCCAGATTGCCGTCATACCCAAGCAATCGTGAAAGAGATTGGTGTTGAGTGTCCAAGTTGTCATCAGGGACAAATTATTGAACGTAAAACAAAACGTAACCGCCTCTTCTATGGTTGCAATCGCTATCCAGACTGTGAATTTACCTCTTGGGACAAGCCTGTTGGTCGTGACTGTCCAAAATGTGGCAACTTCCTCATGGAGAAAAAAGTCCGTGGTGGTGGCAAGCAGGTTGTTTGTAGTAAAGGTGACTACGAGGAGGAAAAGATTAAATAAGAGGAGAGTCCTGAAAGTGAATTTCAGGCTCTTTTTGGTTGGAGCTTGACAAAATTCATCATTTTATGCGAAACTAAAAGAAGATTATTTTAATTAGGAGTAGTTATGCGTCTTATCTATCTGATAATTGGTTTTTTATCACTGGCCTTGGCTATTGTTGGGGTTGTTTTGCCCTTGTTGCCTACAACGCCTTTTCTTTTGTTGTCTATTGCTTGTTTTTCAAGAAGTTCCAAGCGCTTCGAAGATTGGCTTTACCATACCAAGCTCTATCAAGCATATGTAGCTGATTTTCGCGAGACTAAGTCTATTGCCCGTGAACGTAAGAAAAAAATCATCGTATCTATCTACATCTTGATGGGAATTTCCATTTATTTTGCACCTCTTTTACCAGTCAAAATCGGTCTAGGAGCCTTGACCATCTTTATCACCTATTATCTCTTCAAGGTCATTCCAGACAAAGAATAAGTAAAATTTGTAACTATTGCCCTTGATAAAATTGAAAGCATATTCACAACAATATGATATAATAAATTTAAAGTAATACTCAAGGAGAATCAAATGATTTACGAATTTTGTGCTGAAAATGTGACCTTGCTTGAAAAAGCGATGCAGGCTGGAGCTCGTCGAATCGAACTCTGTGATAATCTAGCAGTGGGAGGAACAACACCAAGCTATGGAGTAACCAAGGCAGCGGTTGAATTGGCAGCTAACTACGATACGACCATCATGACCATGATTCGTCCACGTGGTGGTGACTTTGTCTATAATGACCTAGAAATTGCTATTATGCTAGAAGACATTCGGTTGGCTGCTCAGGCTGGAAGTCAAGGAGTTGTATTTGGTGCTTTAACTGCTGACAAAAAGTTGGATGAGCCTAATCTGGAGAAGTTGATAGCTGCGTCAAAAGGAATGGAAATTGTCTTTCATATGGCATTTGATGAATTGAGTGATGATGATCAACTGGAAGCTATTGACTGGCTTAGTCAAGCTGGAGTCACTCGTATCCTAACTCGCGCTGGTGTGTCTGGCGACTCCTTAGAAAAACGTTTTGCTCACTATCACAGAATTTTGGAGCACGCTAAAGGTAAAATTGAAATTCTACCAGGTGGGGGGATTGACCTTGACAACCGTCAAACCTTTATCAATCAGCTAGGCGTGACACAATTACATGGAACCAAGGTTGTCTTTTAAAAAATAGAAAGGAACTGCTAGCTTTGGGTAGCAGTTTTCACTTATGTTTGAAATTTTTAAATCCTATCAGTTTAATCAAGAAAAGGCTCATGATTATGGTTTTGTAGAAAATGGTGGAGTGTGGACCTATAGTTGCCAAATTTTGCAGGGTGACTTTGTCATGACTGTGTCCATCACTACTGATAATGTGAGTTTTCAAGTCTTTGACCAGGAGACTGGTGACCTCTATCCTCAAGTCCATATGGAAAGTTTTAAAGGAAGTTTTGTTGCAAGTGTCCGTGAGGCTTGTCTGGAGATTCTCTACCAGATTCGGAAGGCTTGTTTTGAGGTACAGGATTTTATCTATCCTCAGACTAAGCGTACCATGGTTCAGGTTCAGGAAAAGTATGGAAATCAGTTGGAGTATTTGTGGGAGAAATCGCCTGATACAGCAGTGTTAAGACACGAAGGAAATCAAAAGTGGTATGCCGTCTTGATGAAAATCTCTTGGGAGAAGCTGGAAAAGGGCAGAGAAGGACAGGTGGAAGCAGTCAACCTCAAACATGACCAAGTAGCTGACTTACTTTCAAAAAACGGCATTTATCCAGCTTTTCATATGAATAAACGTTACTGGATTAGTGTGGCGCTTGATGATACTTTATCAGATAAAGAAGTATTGGAATTTATAGAAAAAAGTTGGAACTTAACCACTAAAAAATGAAACATTTCAATGGTTTTCAAGAACTTTCAATTAGCAAAATATTCTCTACTGAAGAAATTTTCAGAAAATATTGGATTTTTTCTTGACAAGCACTTTTGCCTATGCTAAAATACTAAACAAGATATCAAACGAAGGAGAAAGTCAAACATGAAAACAGCTAAGTTTAATCAATTTGCTTTGTTGTTGAGGTACTCGGGCTAGTGCAGAAAGCATTAGTCCTGTTTGGCTTACCAAGCGGGAGTGAATCAACATCTCGCTTGGGTTTCTGAGCGAGATGTTTTTTTAAAACCACATTTGGAAAAGGGGAAATCTTATGAGAACAGTTGAATTTCTAGATACCAGCCTTCGGGATGGAGAGCAGACACCTGGTGTTAATTTTTCAATCAAGGAAAAAATTGCCATAGCAAGACAGCTGGAGAAATGGGGTATTTCAGCCATCGAAGCTGGTTTTCCAGCGGCTAGTCCAGACTCATTTACGGCAGTGCAGGAGATTGCTAAGGTCTTGAAGAAAACAGCGGTGACTGGTTTGGCACGCTCTGTCAAGTCTGATATTGATGCTTGTTACGAGGCCCTCAAGGACGCAAAGTATCCACAGGTTCACGTCTTTATCGCTACCAGTCCGATTCACCGAAAGTATAAGCTCAATAAGAGCAAGGAAGAGATTTTGGAAGCTATTAAGGAGCATGTTTCTTACGCACGTTCTAAGTTCGAAGTGGTCGAATTCTCTCCTGAAGATGCGACTCGAACAGAGTTGGATTTCCTCTTGCAAGTTGTTCAAACGGCGGTCGATGCAGGCGCGTCTTATATCAATATCCCTGACACGGTAGGATTTACTACTCCAGAGGAATATGGTGCTATCTTCAAATACTTGATTGAAAATGTCAAGACGAATCGTCAGATTATCTATTCACCTCACTGTCATGATGACCTCGGAATGGCAGTGGCTAACAGCCTTTCTGCTGTCAAGAACGGGGCAGGACGAGTCGAAGGAACCATCAATGGTATTGGTGAGCGAGCTGGAAATGCTGCTTTAGAAGAAATAGCAGTGGCGCTCAATATTCGCCAAGATTACTATCAAGCAGAAACTAGTATTGTTTTAAATGAAACCATCAATACGTCAGAAATGGTTTCTCGCTTCTCTGGTATTCCAGTTCCTAAAAACAAGGCTGTGGTTGGTGGCAATGCCTTCTCTCACGAGTCCGGTATTCACCAAGACGGAGTCCTTAAAAATCCTCTCACTTATGAGATTATCACCCCTGAATTGGTCGGTGTCAAGAGTAACAGCCTCCCACTTGGAAAATTGTCAGGTCGCCATGCCTTTGTTGAAAAACTAAGAGAACTGGCCTTAGACTTTACAGAAGAGGATATCAAACCACTCTTTGCTAAGTTCAAGGCATTGGCCGACAAGAAACAAGAAATCACAGATGCAGATATTCGTGCTCTGGTAGCTGGAACCATGGTTGAAAATCCAGAAGGCTTCCACTTTGATGATTTACAACTTCAAACTCATGCAGATAATGACATTGAAGCACTCGTTAGCCTAGCCAATATGGATGGTGAGAAAGTTGATTTCAATGCGTCAGGGCAAGGTTCTGTTGAAGCAATCTTTAACGCTATCGATAAGTTCTTTAACCAATCCGTCCGCTTGGTGTCCTATACTATTGACGCTGTGACAGATGGAATTGATGCCCAAGCTCGGGTTTTGGTCACTGTTGAAAACAGAGATACAGAAACCATCTTTAATGCAGCAGGGCTTGATTTCGATGTACTGAAAGCATCTGCTATTGCCTACATCAATGCTAATACCTTTGTTCAAAAAGAGAATGCTGGTGAGATGGGACGCAGTGTTTCCTATCGTGATATGCCTAGTGTGTAAAGGAGAAAGCTATGACAAAGAAAATAGTAGTTCTGGCAGGGGATGGAATCGGCCCAGAAATCATGGATGCTGGGTTAGAGGTTCTGGAAGCTATAGCTAAAAAAACAGGCTTTGACTATGAAATAGACAAACGACCTTTTGGAGGTGCAGGAATTGATGCAGCAGGCCATCCTTTACCTAGTGAAACCCTCAAAGCATGTAGAGAAGCAGATGCCATTCTCCTAGCGGCTATCGGTAGTCCTCAGTATGATGGAGTAGAGGTCCGGCCCGAACAAGGCTTGCTGGCTCTCCGTAAGGAACTAAATCTCTATGCTAATATTCGCCCTGTTAAGATTTTTGAGAGTCTCAAGCATTTGTCACCACTAAAACCAGAACGAATTGCTGGTGTAGACTTTGTTGTGGTACGGGAGTTGACAGGTGGGATTTATTTTGGGGATCATATTCTTGAAGAAAGAAAAGCGCGTGATATCAACGACTATAGCTATGAGGAAGTGGAGCGGATTATTCGCAAAGCCTTTGAAATCGCAAGAAGTCGGAGAAAAATCCTTACCAGTATTGATAAGCAAAACGTGTTGGCAACATCAAAACTCTGGCGGAAAGTAGCTGAGAAGGTCGCAAAGGATTTCCAAGATGTGACCTTGGAACACCAGCTAGTCGACTCAGCTTCCATGCTTATGATTACTAATCCTGCTAAGTTTGATGTCATCGTGACGGAGAATCTTTTCGGAGATATTCTATCTGATGAATCAAGCGTTCTATCTGGCACACTTGGGGTTATGCCATCAGCCAGTCATTCTGAAAATGGACCAAGTCTCTATGAACCTATTCACGGTTCAGCACCTGATATTGCAGGTCAAGGAATTGCCAATCCTATTTCCATGATTTTATCAGTGGCCATGATGCTGAGAGACAGCTTTGGACGTTATGAGGATGCAGAGCGTGTCGAGCGTGCTGTTGAGGCAAGTTTGGCAGCTGGTGTTTTAACAAGAGATATAGGTGGACAGGCTTCGACCAAGGAAATGACGGAAGCTATTATCGCAAGGTTATGAAGTTAGACGAAAAAATTACTCTAGTCCTTTTGATTTGGAATGTCATCATTTTCTTGATTTATGGCATTGACAAATCCAAGGCGAGGAGAAGAGCTTGGCGCATCCCTGAGAAAATCTTACTTATTTTAGCCTTTACTTGTGGTGGTTTTGGTGCTTGGTTAGCAGGAATCATCTTTCATCACAAGACTCGAAAATGGTACTTTAAAACAGTTTGGTTTCTTGGGATGGTGACCACACTAGTAGCCTTATATATTATTTGGAGGTAATGGATGGCAGGAAAATCGATTTTTGATAAATTATGGGACCGTCATGTCATCACAGGAGAAGAGGGGCAGCCCCAACTCATGTACGTGGACCAGCATTATATCCACGAAGTGACCAGTCCTCAGGCCTTTCAAGGATTACGAGATGCAGGTCGTAGATTGAGACGACCAGACTTGACATTTGGAACCTTTGACCACAATGTCCCGACAGTCAATATCTACGATATTCGAGATGTAATTTCCAAGGCTCAAATTGATAAGCTGGCTGAAAATGTTGAGGAGTTTGGGATTGAACATGCGGCCCACGGTTCTGAAAAGCAGGGGATTGTTCATATGGTTGGTCCAGAAACAGGAAGAACCCAACCAGGGAAATTTATCGTCTGTGGGGATAGTCATACAGCAACTCACGGAGCTTTCGGAGCAATCGCTTTTGGAATTGGGACCAGTGAGGTTGAGCATGTCTTCGCTACCCAGACACTCTGGCAGGTCAAACCCAAGAAAATGCTGGTAGAATTCACTGGTGTTCCTCAAAAAGGAGTTTATTCTAAGGATTTCATTCTAGCCTTGATTGCCAAGTACGGCGTTGCCTGTGGTGTTGGCTATGTGGTGGAATATCGGGGACAAGCGATTGATGCACTGAGCATGGAAGAGCGAATGACTATCTGCAATATGTCCATCGAGTTTGGTTCTAAGATGGGGATTATGAATCCGGACCAAACCACCTATGACTATCTTAAGGGACGAGAATGTGTTCCAGAGGACTTTGAAGAGGCTGTGGCGGATTGGAAAACCCTTGTCAGTGATGATGATGCTGTTTACGATAAGGTTATTCATATGGATGTCTCAGACCTTGCTCCTATGGTGACCTGGGGAACCAACCCTGCTATGGGTGTTGACTTTGACAGTAGATTCCCAGAAATTAAGGATATGAATGATGAACGAGCCTACAATTATATGGATTTGGAGCCTGGTCAAAAGCCAGCAGATATTGAACTAGGCTATATCTTTATCGGGTCTTGTACAAATGCTCGTCTCAGCGACTTGCAGCTGGCTGCTCGGTTTGTTAAAGGAAAGAAAATAGCTCCCAACTTAACGGCTATCGTGGTTCCAGGCTCTCGTCCTGTCAAACGAGCTGCTGAGAAATTGGGCTTGGACAAGGTTTTCCTAGATGCTGGATTTGAGTGGAGAGACCCAGGTTGTTCCATGTGCCTAGGGATGAATCCTGACAAGGTTCCAGATGGTGTTCACTGTGCCTCAACCAGCAATCGCAACTTTGAAGACAGACAAGGCTTTGGTGCTAAGACCCATCTCTGCAGTCCAGCCATGGCAGCAGCGGCAGCTATTGCAGGGCGCTTCGTAGATGTTCGGCAAATGCCAGAAGCCCAGTAAGGAGAGGATATGGAGAAATTTACAGTTTATACGGGAACGACCGTTCCTCTCATGAATGATAACATCGACACTGACCAAATCCTACCCAAGCAGTTTCTCAAGTTAATCGATAAGAAAGGCTTTGGTAAGTACCTCATGTATGCTTGGCGTTATCTGGACGACAAGTATACTGAGGATCCTGACTTTGTCTTTAACCGGCCTGAATATCGCAAAGCCAGTATTCTCATTTCAGGGGATAACTTTGGGGCAGGTTCTTCGAGGGAACACGCAGCTTGGGCCTTAGCAGACTATGGTTTTAAGGTTGTGATTGCAGGGTCTTTCGGTGACATTCATTACAATAATGAACTCAATAATGGCATGTTACCAATTGTTCAGCCCAGAGAGGTTAGAGAGAAACTAGCCCAGCTACAACCAAGTGACCAGGTAACCGTGGACTTGGAACGACAAAAAATCATCTCACCAATTGGAGAATTCACTTTTGAAATCGATAGTGAGTGGAAACACAAACTCTTAAATGGTTTGGATGATATCGGTATTACCTTGCAGTATGAAGATTTGATTGCTGCTTATGAAAAACAACGACCAGCCTACTGGCAGGATTAGAAGAAAAATAGAAAAGGAAATAGAACTATGACAAAACACATTCAATGGAACGGAACACTTTCACAAGAAAGCTATGACATTTTAAAAGGTGAGGGCGGATGTATCGTTTGTCCTACAAAAGTTGGTTACATCATTATGACTAGTGACAAGGCTGGTCTTGAACGTAAGTTTGAAGCCAAAGAACGTAACCGTAACAAACCAGGTGTTGTTCTCTGTGGTAGCATGGATGAGCTTCGAGCTTTAGCACAACTCAACCCAGAAATTGAAGCCTTTTACCAAAAACATTGGGGCGAAGATATTCTTCTTGGTTGTATCCTTCCTTGGAAACCAGAAGCCTTTGAAAAACTGAAAGCATATGGTGATGGTCGTGAAGAGCTGATGACTGACGTGCGTGGTACTAGCTGTTTTGTTATCAAATTTGGTAAAGCTGGTGAACAATTGGCTGCCAAACTTTGGGAAGAAGGCAAGATGGTTTATGCCTCATCAGCTAACCCATCTGGAAAAGGAAACCGTGGTAAAGTAGAAGGTATTGGAGAACGTATCGAAGGGGCAGTGGACCTTGTCATTGAGGCAGATGACTACGTTGCTTCTATCCAGCCTGACAAAACGATTGAAACTCGCTATGAGCAAGGTGTGATGGTCTCTATGGTTGATAAAGACGGCAAACTCATCCCAGAACAAGGAGGAGCTCGTTCAACATCACCAGCACCAGTTGTAATCCGTAAAGGGCTTGACATTGATAAAATCATGATGCACCTGTCAGACACCTTTAACTCATGGGACTACCGTCAGGGGGAGTATTATTAGAATGTAGAAGAAGTGGGGAGAAAACAATTTCCCCTCTTTTTTCTATTTACGCAAGAAAAATCCGAACATTATATTTTAATTTATAAAACTATTTGACAAAATCTGTACTTTGATTTATAATTAATTAAGGAAACGTCGGAAAAGGCGTAGAGATGCGCAAGCATAGGTAGGTCATTACAAAAGAAACGAGACATCGATATGTTAAATGAATTTCCAATTTTTGATTACGAAGATATTCAATTGATTCCAAATAAATGTGTCATTAAAAGCCGTGCAGAAGCAGATACAAGTGTCACTCTAGGAAATCACACCTTTAAACTACCTGTTGTGCCAGCTAATATGCAGACGATTTTGGATGAAAATGTAGCAGAGCAACTTGCTAAAGGTGGTTACTTTTACATTATGCACCGTTTTGATGAGGCAGGACGCATTCCTTTTATTAAACGCATGCACGATCAAGGGCTCATTGCTTCTATTTCTGTCGGTGTTAAGGACTATGAGTATGATTTTGTTAGCCAGCTCAAGGCTGATGCTCCTGAATATATCACGATTGACATCGCTCATGGTCATGCAGATAGCGTGATTTCTATGATTCAACACATTAAGAAAGAATTGCCAGATACCTTTGTCATTGCTGGAAATGTGGGAACACCAGAAGCTGTGCGTGAATTGGAAAATGCTGGTGCGGATGCTACTAAGGTCGGAATTGGTCCTGGTAAGGTTTGTATTACCAAGGTTAAGACTGGGTTCGGTACAGGTGGTTGGCAGTTGGCTGCTCTACGCTGGTGTGCCAAGGCTGCACGTAAACCGATTATCGCTGATGGAGGGATTCGTACTCATGGCGATATTGCAAAGTCTATCCGCTTCGGTGCTAGCATGGTCATGATTGGTTCTCTCTTTGCAGGACACATCGAAAGTCCAGGGAAAACGATTGAAGTCGATGGTGAACAGTTCAAAGAATACTACGGTTCAGCTTCACAATATCAAAAAGGTGCTTACAAAAATGTGGAAGGCAAACGTATCTTGCTTCCTGCTAAAGGTCATCTGCAAGACACTTTAACTGAGATGGAACAAGACCTTCAAAGTGCTATTTCTTATGCAGGTGGACGTCAGGTTGCTGACCTTAAACACGTTGATTATGTTATCGTGAAAAACTCAATCTGGAATGGGGATGCTTCCCACTAAGACGGGCTATCTGTCTAGAAAAAAACTTGTTATTAGAGCAAATTTCTGTTATAATAAAACAAGTTTCCACCCTTAGTGTAATGGATATCACGTAAGATTCCGGTTCTTGAGATGGGGGTTCGATTCCCTCAGGGTGGATGTAAACATCCTAAAAAGCCTTTAATAGGGCTTTTTTCTTTACACAGCCCTAAATTGGCCCTTAAAACTGAAAATCTCTTTTTAAAGAATTCCCAAATGCTCTCCAGTCCCGTTTTAAAGTGACTCAGGGGGCTTTTTTTGATATAATAAAAAGGACTGTTATCAGTTAGAAAGAGGTTGGTATGAAAGAATTACAAACTGTACTAAAGAACCATTTTGCAATCGAATTTGCAGACAAAAATTTACTGGAGACTGCCTTTACTCATACGAGTTATGCCAATGAGCACCGCCTCTTAAAAATTTCACACAATGAACGCTTGGAATTTTTAGGAGACGCTGTTCTACAGCTATTGATTTCAGAATATCTGTATAAAAAATATCCTAAAAAGCCTGAGGGTGACTTATCTAAACTCCGTGCTATGATTGTCCGTGAGGAGAGTTTGGCTGGTTTTGCGCGTGATTGTCAGTTTGATCAGTTTATCAAGCTGGGTAAGGGGGAAGAAAAATCTGGTGGTCGCAATCGTGATACCATTCTTGGTGATGCCTTTGAGGCCTTTCTTGGTGCCCTCCTTTTGGACAAGGATGTGGCCAAAGTCAAGGAATTTATCTATCAAGTCATGATTCCTAAGGTTGAAGCAGGCGAATTTGAGATGATTACAGACTACAAAACCCATCTCCAAGAGTTGCTTCAGGTCAATGGTGATGTGGCTATTCGTTATCAGGTAATTTCTGAAACGGGTCCTGCCCACGATAAGGTTTTTGAAGTAGAAGTTCTTGTTGAAGGTAAGAGCATTGGTCAAGGTCAAGGTCGTTCTAAGAAACTAGCAGAGCAGGAAGCTGCCAAAAATGCCGTTGAGAAAGGGCTGGATTCATGTATTTAAAGGAAATCGAAATTCAGGGATTCAAGTCTTTTGCTGATAAGACTAAGGTAGTCTTTGACCAAGGTGTGACGGCAGTTGTTGGGCCCAATGGATCTGGAAAGTCCAATATTACAGAAAGTCTGCGTTGGGCTTTGGGGGAGTCTAGTGTCAAGAGTCTCCGTGGTGGCAAGATGCCGGATGTTATCTTTGCTGGAACAGAAAGTCGCAAACCGCTCAATTATGCTTCTGTAGTTGTGACTTTGGATAATAATGACGGATTTATCAAGGATGCAGGTCAAGAAATCAGGGTAGAACGCCATATCTATCGTAGTGGAGATAGCGAATACAAGATTGACGGAAAGAAAGTCCGTCTGCGTGATATTCATGACCTCTTCTTGGATACTGGATTGGGACGAGATTCCTTCTCCATCATTTCCCAAGGGAAGGTTGAGGAGATTTTTAATTCAAAGCCTGAGGAACGCCGAGCTATTTTTGAAGAGGCTGCTGGAGTTTTGAAATACAAGACTCGTCGAAAAGAAACTGAGAGTAAACTGCAGCAAACTCAGGATAATCTAGACCGCTTAGAGGATATTATCTATGAGTTGGACAATCAAATCAAGCCTCTTGAGAAGCAAGCTGAGAATGCCCGTAAGTTTTTAGACTTGGAAGGTCAACGCAAGGCTATTTATTTAGACGTGCTGGTTGCTCAAATCAAGGAAAATAAGGCTGAACTAGAGTCGACAGAAGAAGAGTTGGCACAAGTTCAGGAACTCTTGATGAGCTATTACCAAAAGCGTGAAAAATTAGAAGAAGAAAATCAGAATCTCAAGAAGCAACGTCAAGATTTACAGGCTGAGATGGCCAAAGACCAGGGCAGTTTGATGGATTTGACCAGTCTAATTAGTGATTTAGAGAGAAAATTAGCCTTATCGAAACTGGAATCTGAGCAAGTAGCTCTGAATCAACAGGAAGCACAAGCACGTTTGGTTACTTTGGAAGATAAGAGAAAGGTTCTAAGTAAGGAAAAGGCTGAAAAAGAAGAGAACTTGGCACAATTAGAACACAATCTAATCCAAAATAATCAAAAACTCAATCGTTTAGAAGCTGAATTACTAGCTTTTTCAGATGATCCTGATCAGATGATTGAGCTTCTACGTGAACGCTTTGTAGCTCTTTTACAAGAAGAAGCGGATGTCTCAAACCAGCTGACCCGTATTGAGAATGAGTTGGAAAATAGTCGTCAGCTTTCTCAAAAACAAGCAGATCAACTACAAAAACTAAAAGAACAACTGGCTACAGCTAAAGAGAAGGCCAGTCAGCAAAAAGAAGAACTTGAAACTGCCAAGGAGAAGGTTCAGAAATTATTGGCCGATTATCAAATCTGTGCCAAGGAGCAAGAGGAGCAGAAAACTTCCTATCAAACTCAACAAAGTCAACTCTTTGACCGTCTGGATAGTCTCAAAAACAAGCAGGCTAGAGCCCAAAGTCTGGAAAACATCCTGAGAAATCATAGTAACTTTTATGCAGGTGTTAAGAGTGTTCTCCAAGAGAAAGATCGTCTAGGTGGAATAATTGGGGCAGTTAGTGAGCATCTGACCTTTGATGTGCATTATCAAATTGCCCTAGAGATTGCGCTTGGAGCCAGCAGTCAGCATATCATCGTGGAAGATGAAAACGCGGCAACCAAGGCGATTGATTTCCTTAAACGAAACAGGGCTGGTCGTGCAACCTTCCTTCCGTTGACAACGATCAAGGCGCGTACGATTTCTAGTCAGAATCAAGATGCTATTGCTGCAAGCCCAGGTTTCCTTGGGATGGCAGATGAGTTGGTGACATTCGACACTAGACTGGAAGCTATTTTTAAGAATTTGCTAGCTACGACGGCTATTTTTGATACCGTGGAACATGCGCGTGCAGCAGCTCGTCACGTTCGTTATCAGGTTCGCATGGTGACACTGGATGGGACAGAGCTGCGCACAGGTGGTTCCTATGCAGGTGGAGCCAATCGCCAGAACAACAGTATTTTTATCAAGCCAGAACTGGAGCAATTACAAAAAGAAATTGCTGAAGAGGAAGCAAGTCTTCGTTCAGAAGAAGTGGCTTTGAAGACCTTGCAAGACCAGATGGCTAGATTGACAGAAAGATTAGAAGCTATTAAATCTCAGGGAGAACAGGCACGTATTCAGGAGCAGGGCTTATCCCTCTCTTACCAGCAGACCAGTCAGCAAGTCGAAGAATTAGAAACTCTTTGGAAACTCCAAGAAGAGGAATTAGATCGTCTTTCTGAAGGAGATTGGCAAGAGGATAAGGAAAAATGCCAAGAGCGCCTTGCTACTATCGCCAGTGATAAGCAAAATCTGGAAGCTGAGATTGAAGAGATTAAGTCTAACAAAAACGCCATCCAAGAACGCTATCAAAACTTGCAGGAAGAGCTAGCGCAAGCTCGCTTGCTTAAGACTGAACTGCAAGGACAAAAGCGTTATGAAGTAGCTGATATTGAGCGTTTAGGCAAAGAATTGGACAATCTGAATATTGATCAAGAGGAAATCCAGCGCCTTCTTCAAGAAAAGGTTGACAATCTTGAGAAAGTTGATACAGAGCTTCTAGCTCAACAGGCTGAAGAAGCCAAAAACCAGAAAACAAACCTCCAACAAGGTTTAATTCGCAAGCAGTTTGAGTTGGATGATATTGAAGGTCAACTGGATGATATTGCTAGTCATTTGGATCAGGCTCGCCAGCAGAATGAAGAGTGGATTCGCAAGCAAACACGTGCTGAAGCTAAGAAAGAAAAGGTCAGCGAGCGCTTGCGTCATTTACAAAGTCAATTAACAGACCAGTATCAGATTAGCTATACTGAAGCCCTAGAAAAAGCACATGAGTTGGAAAATCTCAATCTGGCGGAGCAAGAGGTGAAGGACTTAGAGAAGGCTATTCGCTCACTGGGTCCTGTCAATATAGAAGCTATTGACCAGTACGAAGAAGTTCACAGCCGTCTGGATTTCCTCAATAGCCAGCGAAATGACATATTGTCAGCGAAAAACCTGCTCCTTGAGACCATTACAGAGATGAATGATGAGGTCAAGGAACGCTTTAAATCAACCTTTGAGGCTATTCGTGAGTCCTTTAAAGTGACCTTCAAGCAGATGTTTGGTGGAGGTCAGGCGGACCTCATTTTAACTGAAGGAGACCTGCTGACAGCTGGGGTTGAGATTTCTGTTCAACCACCAGGTAAGAAAATTCAGTCTCTTAATCTGATGAGTGGTGGTGAAAAAGCCTTATCAGCTCTTGCTTTGCTCTTCTCCATTATCCGTGTCAAGACTATTCCATTTGTTATCTTGGATGAGGTAGAGGCTGCGCTGGATGAAGCTAATGTTAAGCGTTTTGGGGATTACCTCAACCGCTTTGATAAGGACAGTCAATTTATTGTCGTAACCCACCGTAAAGGAACCATGGTAGCGGCTGATTCCATCTATGGAGTGACCATGCAAGAGTCAGGTGTCTCAAAGATTGTTTCAGTTAAGTTAAAAGATTTAGAAAGTATTGAAGGATGACAATTAAACTAGTAGCAACGGATATGGACGGAACCTTCCTAGATGAGAATGGGCGCTTTGATATGGACCGTCTCAAGTCTCTTTTGGCTTCCTACAAGGAAAAAGGGATTTACTTTGCGGTGGCTTCAGGTCGGGGATTTCTGTCTCTAGAAAAATTATTTGCTGATGTTCGTGATGACATCATTTTTATCGCGGAAAATGGCAGTTTGGTAGAGTATCAAGGTCAAGACTTGTATGAAGCGACCATGTCTCGTGAGTTTTATCTATCAACTTTTGAAAAGCTGAAAACGTCACCTTATGTAGATATCAATAAATTGCTCTTGACGGGGAAAAAGGGCTCTTATGTGCTAGATACGGTTGATGAGACCTATTTAAAAGTGAGTCAGCACTATAATGAAAATATACAAAAAGTAGCGAGTCTGGAAGATATTAAAGATGACATTTTCAAATTTACAACCAACTTCACAGAAGAAACGCTAGAAGCTGGGGAAGCTTGGGTAAACGAAAATGTCCCTGGTGTTAAGGCCATGACAACTGGCTTTGAATCCATTGATATTGTTCTGGACTATGTCGATAAGGGAGTGGCCATTGTTGAATTGGCTAAAAAACTTAGCATCACAATGGATCAGGTTATGGCTTTTGGAGACAATCTAAATGACTTGCATATGATGCAGGTTGTGGGACATCCTGTAGCTCCTGAAAATGCACGACCAGAAATTTTAGAATTAGCAGAGACTGTGATTGGTCACCATAAGGACCAGTCGGTTATAGCTTATATGGAGGGCTTATAATGGCAGATATAAAATTGATTGCATTGGACTTAGACGGGACCTTGCTGACTACTGATAAAAGGTTGACGGATCGTACCAAGGCAACCTTGAAAGCTGCGCGTGATCGTGGTATCAAGGTCGTATTGACAACTGGTCGTCCCTTAAAAGCTATGGATTTCTTTCTCCATGAGCTAGGGACTGACGGTCACGAAGATGAGTATACCATTACTTTTAATGGTGGTTTGGTTCAGAAAAATACAGGTGAAATCCTTGATAAGACAGTTTTTTCATATGATGATGTGGCACGCTTGTATGAGGAAACAGAGAAATTATCACTGCCTCTTGATGCCATCTCAGAAGGAACAGTTTATCAAATCCAATCGGACCAAGAAAGTCTTTATGCCAAATTCAATCCAGCATTGACTTTTGTTCCAGTTGACTTTGAAGACCTATCTAGTCAAATGACTTACAATAAATGTGTGACTGCCTTTGCTCAAGAACCCTTGGATGCAGCTATTCAGAAGATTTCTCCAGAATTGTTTGACCAATATGAAATCTTCAAATCACGTGAGATGTTATTAGAGTGGTCTCCTAAAAATGTCCATAAAGCAACAGGTTTGGCAAAACTAATCAGCCATCTGGGAATTGATCAAAGCCAAGTGATGGCCTGTGGTGACGAGGCCAATGACCTTTCTATGATTGAATGGGCAGGGCTCGGTGTTGCCATGCAAAATGCTGTTCCTGAAGTCAAGGCAGTTGCAAATGTAGTGACTCCAATGACCAATGATGAAGAGGCTGTCGCCTGGGCTATTGAAGAATATGTGCTAAAGGAGAACTAAGATATGGGATTATTTGACCGTCTATTCGGAAAAAAAGAAGAACCTAAAATCGAAGAAGTTGTAAAAGAAGCTCTGGAAAATCTTGATTTGTCTGAAGATGTTGAGCCAGCCTTAACAGAAGCTGAGGAACTTCCTCATGAAGAAGCAGAAGTTGAAAGTTCTG
The DNA here is from genome assembly GCF_948472335.1 of Streptococcus bouchesdurhonensis. The sequence goes on from NZ_CAOKTW010000001.1 coordinate 17,258, forward strand.
AAGAAGCTCTGCTCCAAGAAGAGGAAAATCAAGACACAGTTGAAGAAAGTCTGGATTCAGAACCAACTGTAGAAGTTTCTCAAGAAGAAATAGAAGAATTTCCAAACTCAGAAGAAGTCACAGAGGAAGAGAATACGGAGCTCCTAGAGACTGTAGAAGAAAATAATTCTGAAGTTCTTGAAGCAGAAACGACTCAAGTAGAAGAGACTGTTCAGGAAAAATATGACCGCAGTCTCAAGAAAACTCGTACAGGATTTGGTGCTCGTTTGAATGCCTTCTTTGCCAATTTCCGCTCTGTTGATGAAGAATTTTTCGAGGAACTGGAAGAACTGCTCATCATGAGTGATGTTGGTGTCCAGGTCGCTTCTAACTTAACAGAGGAGCTACGCTACGAAGCCAAGCTTGAAAACGCCAAGAAACCTGACGCACTTCGCCGTGTCATCATTGAGAAATTGGTTGAGCTTTATGAAAAGGATGGCAACTACGATGAAAGAATCCACTTCCAAGATGGCTTGACAGTCATGCTCTTTGTCGGGGTCAATGGTGTTGGGAAAACAACTTCTATCGGGAAACTAGCCCACCGCTACAAACAAGCTGGCAAGAAAGTCATGTTGGTTGCGGCAGATACCTTCCGTGCAGGGGCAGTAGCCCAGCTAGCAGAATGGGGCCGTCGTGTAGATGTTCCAGTAGTAACTGGAGCTGAAAAAGCTGACCCAGCCAGTGTGGTCTTTGATGGCATGGAACGTGCCGTATCTGAAGGTATCGATATTCTCATGATCGATACTGCAGGTCGTCTGCAAAATAAGGATAACCTTATGGCCGAGCTAGAAAAGATTGGTCGTATCATCAAACGTGTTGTGCCAGAAGCTCCGCATGAAACCTTCTTGGCACTTGATGCATCAACAGGTCAAAACGCTCTTGTACAGGCCAAAGAATTTTCAAAAATAACGCCATTAACTGGAATTGTCTTGACTAAGATTGATGGAACTGCTCGAGGTGGTGTTGTTTTAGCCATCCGTGAAGAACTCAATATTCCTGTAAAATTGATTGGTTTTGGTGAAAAAATCGATGATATTGGAGAGTTTAACTCAGAAAACTTTATGAAGGGTCTCTTAGAAGGCTTAATCTAATCAGAAGCAAAAATCCTGCAAGGCACAAACTTGCAGGATTTTTTTTATTCTAAACGACCATCTTGACGATAAGCGATATCTGGTTGCCAAGTCCATTTAGCACCGAATTTTTCAAGTAAGTCAAAGCTTGCTTGAGGTCCCATGCTTCCAGCTTTATAGTCATGAAGTGGGGCACCATTTTCAGCCCAGAGTTCTTCGATACGGTCAATCAATTTCCATGACGCACCAACTTCATCCCAGTGGCTAAAGTTAGTTGAGTTGTTGTTTAGGACATCATAAATCAATTTCTCGTATGGTTCTGGAGAAGCACCAGTTGCGGTCGCATCTGTGCGGTAATCAAGTGAGTTAGGAGCTAAGTTGAATTCTTCTCCTACTTGTTTCCCATTTAGGCTAAGAGAGAAGCCTTCTGTTGGTTGGATATAGATGGTCAAAATATTTGGAGCAAGTGGTTCTCCAAAGATAGAATCCATTTGTTTAAAGACGATGTTGACATGAGTTCCTTTTTCAGTCAGACGTTTACCAGTACGGAAGAAGAAAGGAACACCACGGAAGCGATCGCTGTCTACAAAGAAGGCACCAGATGCAAAGGTTTCAGTTGTAGATTCTGGATTCACATTTGGCTCACTACGATAAGAGATATATTTCATGCCATCAATCTTACCAGAGCGGTATTGCCCACGGATAAAGTGTTCTTTAAGTTCTTCATCAGTTGGATGATAGAGGTTTTTAAAGACCTTAATCTTTTCAGCACGAATCTCGTCCTTTGTGAAGCTTGCTGGCTTGTCCATAGCAAGGAGGGAAAGGAGTTGTAGAGTGTGGTTCTGTACCATGTCACGGAGGGCACCAGATTGGTCATAGTAGCCACCACGTTCTTCTACACCCAAGCGCTCTGCAAAGGTAATTTGAACATTGTCGATAAAGTCCTTGTTCCAAACATTTTCAAAAATCAAGTTTGCAAAGCGAACTGCAAAGATACTTTGGATCATTTCCTTACCAAGATAATGGTCAATACGGAAAATTTGTTCTTCGTCAAATGTTGCTAGGAGCTCGTCATTCAACTTGCTTGCAGTTGCGTAATCTGTACCAAATGGTTTTTCAACGATTAAGCGCTCAAAACCTTTACCATCCACAATGTTTTCAGACTTGAGGTGTTTGGCAATGGTTCCAAAGAATTGAGGCGCCATAGACAAGAAGAAGAGCTTGTTGTGTTCAGCTTGGTACTTGTCATTTAGTTCAGCCTGCAATTGACGCAAAGCAATATAGTGTTCTGTATCGTTGACATCATGACTTTGATAGTAGAAGTGGCTAGCGAACTCTTGAGCCTGTTCGGTACTATCTGCCAAATCAAGGATCGATTCGACTACAACAGATTCAAAATATTCCTTGCTCCAAGGACGACGAGCAGTTCCAATGACTGCAAAGTGCTCGGAAAGATTGCCGGATTTATATAGTCTAAAAAGGGAAGGGTAGAGCTTGCGTTTAGCCAGGTCTCCACTCGCACCGAAAATTGTAACAATAACCTTAGATGACATCTAGCTACCTAATTTCTATTTTTATTCCTAGTCTTGCTAGGTATGAGGAAACCTCATTTCATAAACTTAATTCTAACATAATTTTCCGAAAAATCAAAAAATCCAATACGAGATAGAAAAAAACTGCAAGGAAATCCTTACAGTTTGCGTTTAGACGTTTAAGACCTTGTCCAAGAACTCTTTCAGACGTGGGTGTTGTGGGTTGTCAAAGATTTGATCTGGTGTTCCGTCTTCTAGGAATTCACCGTCTGCAGTAAAGATAACGCGGTTGGCAACCTGACGAGCAAATCCCATCTCATGGGTTACGATAATCATGGTCATACCTTGCTCAGCCAATTCCTTCATAACGTTTAGTACGTCTCCGACCATCTCAGGGTCAAGGGCAGAAGTTGGTTCATCAAAGAGCATGATGTCTGGATTCATTGCTAGTCCACGAGCGATGGCCACACGTTGTTTTTGTCCCCCTGATAGGCTATCTGGGTTGGCATTAGCTTTATCTGCTAGACCAACCTTGTCAAGCAGCTCCATTCCCAATTTCTCAGCTTCTTCCTTAGTCATCAACTTGTGCTCAATAGGAGCAAAGGTAATGTTGTCCAATACAGACATGTGTGGGAAGAGGTTGAAGTGTTGGAAAACCATTCCAATATTTTCACGGACGTGGTCAACGTTGGTAGTTTTTTCAGTTAAGTCATAACCGTTCACAGTGATGTGACCACTCGTAACTTCTTCTAGAAGGTTGAGGCTACGAAGGAAGGTCGATTTACCAGAACCTGAAGGACCGATGATACAAACAACATCTCCTTCATAGAACTTAGTCGTAATTCCTTTTAAAACCTCATTTTTTCCATAATGTTTGTGTAAATCATTTACATCAATTTTTAATTTTGCCATTAACGAATCCTCTTTTCTAAGCGTTTCGCTAGTCTAGTCAAAAGTGTGATAATTACAAGATAGAAGATAGCAAGGATTGCATACATCTTGAAACTTTGGTAGTTACGGGCGATGATAATCTTACCAGTTTGGAAGAGTTCCACCAAACCGATGGCAGATACGATGGTTGTATCTTTAAGAGCGATAACGAATTGGTTAACAAAGTTTGGCAACATCAATTTAGTGGCTTGTGGCAAGATAATCTTACGCATGGTTTTTCCATAAGAGATACCCAAGCTTCGGCTGGCTTCCATTTGACCAACCGGAACAGCCTGAATACCACCACGAACGATCTCAGCGATATAAGCAGCCGCATTGAGTGAGAGGGCAATGGTACCAGCTACGAAATCGTTAATTGGACTTTGTTGGCCTGTGATAGACTCGATGAAGTTTGGAATTCCCCAGAAGATGAAGGCTGCAAGAATCATCAAAGGAATACCACGGATAACGTCAACGAAAATCTCAGAAATCACACGAAGAGATTTGTAGGGGCTAACGCTAAACATACCGAAGATAATTCCGATAACAATGGCAATAGCAAATGAGATAAGAGCTAGAGCAAGAGTGATACCAAGACCGCTAAGGAGTTGTTTGTAGTTGTTTTGAAGCAAGCCCCAGATTGTTGTTTCATCAACAGTGCTTGTTGATGCAGATGAAGATCCGCTAGCTAGGTATTTATCAAGAATCTTTTGGAATTCTCCGTTTGCTTTAAGGTTTGCAAGTCCGTTATTGAACATTTCAATCAATTCTGGATTTGCTCCTTTTTTAACGGCAAAGGCTGTTTCACCGATTGGAGTTCCAGCGATTGGTGTTTTCAATTTTTGGCCTTGGCTGATAGAATATTTGAGAACAGGCTCATCATCCATAACGGCATCAATGGCACCAGTGTTTAAACTGTCATACATTGACGAACCATCAGCGAAGGTTTTGATTTTGTAACCGTATTTACTTTGATTTTCTGTTAGGAAGGTTTGAGAAGCCGTTCCGTTTTTAACACCGACTGTCTTCCCTTTCAAATCTTCATAAGAAGCAATGGTACTTGATTCTTTGACACCAAGGATAGTATTGGCGGTGTAGTAAGATTCTGAGAAGTCAAAAGTTGCCTTACGAGCATCTGTGACAGACATACCAGCAATGATACCATCAGCTTGACCAGCTTGAACAGCACTGATAGCAGCATCAAAACCAGGATTGGTGATTTCAATTTCAAAGCCTTGGTCTTTAGCGATGGCCTTAATCAAATCCATATCAATACCAGTAAATTGGTTGCTTGAGTTTTGGAACACAAAAGGTGCAAAAGAAGAATCGCTGGCAATGATGTATTTAGCTTTAACAGGAGTTGCTTTTAGACCAGCTGCAGTAGTTGTAGTTGGCACTGCTGAAGATGATGAAGCAGTCCATTTTTTGATGATTTTATCAAGACTACCATCCTTTTTCATTTCAGCCAAGGCTTGGTTAAATTCAGTGACTAGGTGCTCGTATTTGCTTCCTTTTTTAACACCGAAAGCAAAACTACCTACAGCTTCCCCATCCATTTCGATATGGAGGTCTTGCCCTTGGTTAATGGCATACTCGATAACAGGCTTGTCATCCATCATGGCATCAATGGCACCAGCACTCAAGCTGTTGTTCATCAAATCACCAGTGTCAAATGTTTTAATACTAAAGCCATATTTGTCCTTGATACTTTCAAGGAAACGTTGAGCGGCTGTTCCGTTTTTAACACCAACAGTTTTACCTTTTAATTGGTCGTACTGACTAATCTTGTGTGACTTTGTAGTAGCAATGACAACTTTTGTATCATAGTAAGTATCAGACATGGTGAAAACTTTTTCACGTTCTGCAGTTTTTGTCATCCCTGCCATGATTGCGTCAGCTTGACCAGCTTGAACCGCATTGACCGCTGCGTCAAAACCAGGATAAGACATCTGAATGTTCCATCCTTTAATCTCAGCGACTTTGTTGATAATGTCAACATCAATTCCTTTATAAGTTTGATCTGAATCTTTAAACTCAAAAGGTGCATAGGCGGTATCAGACATAATCTTAATCGTTTCAGCTTTCGCAATACCTAATGAGAAAATTGGGAATAAAATTAGCAAAAATGCTAGAAATTTTTTCTTCATTTTTAGTCTCCTTTTCCGAATATTTTCCCATTATATCAGAAAAAACAAAAAAATGCAAATCTAGGGACTTTTATGTTAGAAGATATAACATAAAAGCTCTTTATTTCTTTCTTTCTTGAACTGCTACCACAAAGTGCTATAATAATAGTATATAATGGAAGAAAAGAGGACGGAGATGTGAAGAACAAAAGAATTTTTAAAGACTTCCAAGCTTCTCAAATGCGGTTAAACCTCTACACAAGCCCCTTGTTAGCCTTTGCTTTTGTCTTCATAGGAGAGTTTGTGGCTTATACTTTATATGGTATTAGTTTCTTAGCTCTCATCGGACTTGCTAGAAATTTTGGAGAGACTGGTCAAAATCTTGCAACCTACTTGCAGACCTTGCAGCAGAGCTTGATGGATAAAACAAGTGACTTTCGTTTAATTTTAGAATTGCTGGCCTTTGGTTTTATACTTAACACTGTGTTCAGATGGACTAGAAAAGTTGAGAAAAGACCTATTCGAACCTTGGGATTTTATAGAGAGAATTTCCTCAGCAATCTTCTGAAAGGATTTGGGCTAGGTCTGGCACTTTTTCTTCTGACCTTGTTAGGTTTAGTAGCATTAGGGCAATATCGTTTTGAGTCCATTCATTTGAATCCTTATTCGCTTGCCTTTGTCATTTTTACCATTCCATTTTGGATTTTACAGGGGACAACAGAAGAAGTGGTGGCCCGTGCTTGGCTCCTTCCTCAATTGGCTTCAAGAACCAATCTAAAACTTGCTGTTATTGTATCTAGCCTGTTCTTTACCCTGCTTCATATGGGGAATTCGGGTCTCACACCTCTATCTCTAGTGAATCTCTTTTTATTTGGAGTTGCCATGTCTCTTTACCTCCTCAAAACAGATACAGTTTGGGGTGTTGCAGGTATTCATGGCGCCTGGAATTTTGCTCAGGGAAATCTCTTTGGGATTTTAGTTAGTGGTCAGCCGTCCGGAACGTCTTTGATGACCTTTTTACCACAAGGTAATCAAGATTGGCTATCAGGTGGCTCTTTTGGGATAGAAGGATCTATCATGACAAGTCTGATCTTGCTACTGCTGATTGTCTATCTCGCTTATCAATTAAAGAAAGAAAATGAAAGGATGTGACTTAGATCCGTCCTTTTCTTCGTGAAAATGTTACAAGTATGCTAAAATAGGAATAGCACATCAAGAGAGGATTCTTATGATCAATCGCATTACAGATAATCAATTTAAACTAGTATCAAAATATCAACCATCAGGAGACCAACCCCAAGCTATTGAGCAGTTGGTAGATAATATCGAGGGTGGAGAAAAAGCTCAGATTCTGATGGGGGCGACTGGAACAGGGAAGACCTATACCATGAGTCAGGTCATTTCCAAAGTTAATAAACCAACTCTGGTCATCGCCCACAATAAAACTCTAGCAGGTCAGCTCTATGGGGAGTTTAAGGAATTTTTCCCTGAGAATGCTGTTGAGTACTTTGTATCTTACTATGACTATTACCAACCAGAGGCCTATGTCCCTTCTAGCGATACCTATATTGAAAAGGATAGCTCTGTCAATGATGAGATTGACAAGCTTCGCCACTCAGCTACCTCAGCCCTCTTGGAGCGTAATGATGTCATTGTCGTAGCTTCCGTCTCTTGTATCTATGGTTTGGGTTCGCCCAAGGAATACGCTGATAGCGTTGTGAGTCTCCGTCCAGGTCTTGAAATTTCTCGTGATAAACTCTTGAATGACTTGGTTGATATCCAGTTTGAACGTAATGATATTGATTTCCAACGCGGAAGATTTCGTGTGCGTGGGGATGTGGTAGAGATTTTCCCAGCTTCCCGTGATGAACACGCTTTTCGAGTAGAATTTTTTGGAGACGAAATTGACCGTATTCGTGAAGTTGAGGCCCTGACTGGTCAGGTATTGGGAGAAGTGGATCATTTAGCGATTTTCCCTGCAACTCACTTTGTGACCAATGACGACCACATGGAAGTTGCCATTGCCAAGATTCAGGCCGAGTTGGAGGAGCAACTAGCTATCTTTGAGAAGGAAGGTAAATTGCTTGAAGCCCAGCGTTTGAAACAGCGAACAGAGTACGATATCGAAATGCTGCGTGAGATGGGCTATACCAATGGGGTTGAAAATTATTCTCGCCACATGGATGGACGTAGCGAAGGTGAGCCTCCTTATACGCTTCTCGATTTCTTCCCAGATGATTTCTTAATCATGATTGACGAGAGTCACATGACTATGGGGCAAATCAAGGGAATGTACAATGGAGACCGTTCGCGTAAGGAAATGCTGGTTAATTATGGTTTCCGTTTGCCATCAGCTTTGGACAATCGTCCTCTCCGTCGGGAGGAGTTTGAGAGTCACGTTCATCAGATTGTTTACGTTTCAGCGACACCTGGTGACTATGAAAATGAACAGACCGAGACAGTGATTGAGCAAATCATTCGTCCAACAGGACTCTTGGATCCAGAGGTAGAAGTCCGTCCGACTATGGGACAGATTGATGACCTTTTGGGTGAAATCAATGCCCGTGTTGAAAAGAATGAACGAACCTTTATCACCACTTTGACTAAGAAAATGGCAGAGGACTTGACCGACTACTTCAAGGAAATGGGTATCAAGGTCAAGTACATGCACTCGGATATCAAGACCTTGGAACGGACGGAGATTATCCGTGATCTGCGCTTGGGTGTCTTTGATGTCTTGGTCGGAATTAACCTGCTCCGTGAAGGGATTGACGTACCTGAAGTGAGTCTCGTAGCCATTCTAGATGCTGACAAGGAAGGTTTCCTTCGTAACGAACGTGGACTCATCCAGACCATTGGACGTGCCGCCCGTAACAGTGAAGGTCATGTAATCATGTATGCGGACACCGTTACTCAGTCTATGCAACGTGCTATCGATGAAACTGCCCGCCGTCGCAAAATCCAGATGGCTTATAATGAAGAACATGGTATCGTTCCACAAACCATTAAGAAAGAAATTCGTGACCTGATTGCCGTGACAAAGGCAGTTGCTAAGGAAGAAGACAAGGAAGTCGATATCAATAGCCTCAACAAACAAGAACGCAAAGAACTTGTCAAGAAACTAGAAAAACAAATGCAAGAAGCGGTTGAAGTGCTTGACTTTGAACTAGCAGCTCAGATCCGTGATATGATGTTGGAAGTCAAGGCGTTAGATTAGGGGAATTTTATGAATATTTTAGTTATCAATGGACATCCTGATAAAGAAAGTTACTGCCAAGCAATTTTTCAAACGATTGTAGAAAACATAGACTCAAATAGACATGAACTTGAAATGATTAATCTTAATGCAGAAGAGTTTGATCCTGTTTTACGTTATGGTTATCGACAAAGAATGGAGGACGATCCGTTTATTCTACGCTCTCAATCATTAATCCAGTGGGCAGATCATTTAATTTTTGTTTATCCTATTTGGTGGAGTAGTATGCCTAGTCTATTGAAGGGCTGGATTGATCGTGTTTTTACGCCAGGCATTGCATACTCCGCAAATAATCGAGGAAGCTTTATTTTGAACTACTTGAGAGGTAAACAGTTCAAAAAATTACTAAAAGGAAAAACAGCTAGTATCTATGCAACATCTATGGCACCAACTTGGTGGTACAAAGTATTTTCTGGTCCGATTAATATTCCAGACAGTTATGGAATATCAGTATTAAAGAATGCTGTCCTGAATCATTGCGGTATCAAAACAAAGAGGGTTTCAATCTTAGGAGAGTTAGGACGTGAAGTGAATACAAGTTCAACAAGAGAAAAATTTCTACAAAAAGTAGCAAAGGAAGTCAGACTGTTGGATTAAGGAGAAGAAAATAAATGACGGTTGTTATCAAATCAATGGAAACTCCTGAAGAGATAGAAAGTAAATCTCTCGTTCACTGGAAAGCGTGGAGAGAGGCTTATGACGACCTTTTGCCTGCAGAATTTCAGGAGACAATGACATTGGAAAGGTGTCGATTCTTTAGTCAAAAGTATCCAGAAAATACATTGATTGCGATAGATGGCATGAAGGTAGTTGGTTTTATCAGTTATGGAAGCTTTCGTGATGAGACTATTCAAGCTGGTGAAATTATTGCTTTATATGTTTTAAAAGACTATTATGGAAAAGGTATCGCACAAAAGTTAGTGAAAGGAGCTTTGACTGATCTTGATCATTTTTCTGAAATATTCTTATGGGTATTGAAAGATAATAAGCGAGCCATTGCTTTCTATCAAAAAATGGGTTTTACTTTTGATGGACAAGAAAAAATACTTGAACTTGGAAAGCCTATAAAGGAAAAACGGATGGTGTTCTATTCTAAATAATTTTAAAAAGTAGAAGCTAATAGTACTGGTACTAAGTCTGAAAATGTAATAAATTAGAAAGTGAGTCTATGTATGTCCCGTTCCCAATTAACGATTTTAACAAACATTTGTCTGATTGAAGACCTTGAAACCCAGCGGGTGGTTATGCAGTATCGTTCACCCGAAACCAATCGCTGGTCTGGTTATGCTTTTCCAGGAGGTCATGTTGAGAATGGCGAGGCTTTTGCAGAATCTGTTATTCGTGAAATATACGAGGAGACAGGTCTGACAATTCAAAATCCTCAACTTGTCGGCATTAAAAATTGGCCTCTGGATACAGGCGGGCGCTATATCGTCTTTTGTTATAAGGCGACTGAGTTCTCTGGTACCCTTCGCTCTTCAGATGAAGGAGAAGTTTCTTGGGTGCAAAAAGACCAGATTCCAAACTTGAATCTGGCCTATGATATGTTACCATTGATGGAGATGATGGAAGCTCCTGACAAATCTGAATTTTTCTACCGCCACCGTACAGAAGATGGCTGGGCGAAGAAAATCTTCTAGTCTTTTACTAAATAACCTAGCTGATCTAAGGCCTCCTCGATATAGTGGAGGTCTTGTTGTGTTTCGGCTTCAACTAGGTGGTAATGGATACCATCTGTTAATTCAGACAGAGGTCTAAAATCTGAATGCTCAACTTGTTCTAGAAAATGTTGCACATCTCTACGACAAGACAGTTTCAGCAAGGTTTCAATTTCTCCATAGACGGGATGGTCAATCAAGGTGTTTTGAACACGTCCGCCATTATCTACGATAGCAAGGAGTTCTTGACCGATTTCTTCAACTTCATGTTTCACTTTGAAAAGTTTGTGAACATAAGGGTTGGTTTCAATTTGCTTATAGACGTAGCCACGATTGGTGGATAGGATAGGAGCGCCATCGGCTCTTAAAATTGCAATGTCCTGTACAATGACCTGGCGTGTAACATGAAAATGTTCAGCTAAACTTTGGCCATTGAGGGCTTTAGGAGTTTCTTTCAAGAGTTGGAGCAGGGCTTGTTTGCGATCTTTTGTCATAGTTCTTCCTTTTAACGGCGTTTGCGAAGCACTTTATAGACAGCTAGTGCTAATGTATAGTCTACCATACTATGGATAATTGTACCAAATCCAACTAGCACAAATAGAACATAAAACATATTTTCTACATTGGTACCAGAAGTTGCGTAAAAAACGACACAGGCCAATACTTCAGCAAGGGCATGGACAAGCGCTAACACAAAGTTGAAAATCCAGGAAGCTTTTGGTTTATCTAGGGTATCGGGGAATTTTTGTAGGTAAAGAGCCCCCAAAGTTCCAAAAAAGATATGGGAAAAAGCTCGAAAAACAATAACCATGGGATAGCCAGCCATCAAGAATCCAAAACTAGAGGCTAGGATGACAAAAACTGCCATCAAGGGCGACAAGAACATAGCGATAAAAATAGCGATGTGGCTTCCTAAAGTATAGGAAGCAGGTGGAATGACAATCTTAAAAGGCATAACAATTGGAATCAAAATCGCAATAGCCGTTAAGAGGGCAGTCATTGTCATAAATTGTGTCTTTTTCCGTGTATTCATAAGAATCTCCTTTTTGACTGTATATACACTAGTATAGTATAACAAACAAGACAATAAAGCAAGGATTTACTTAAGTTTATAGGCCATTTTAAATTAAATATTGGTAAAGATTTCACTAAAAAAAACTGTATAGAGCAACATCTCCACCTTCAAGCTTGAAAGTGGAGATGTTTTTATTTTTTCAAAGTCTGTAGTCTTGGAACAATAGCTAGAGTAAGAATTGCGGAAATGACTAATTCGGCAATCGAATTTGTTGAGATAACGGTTGCTAGGAGTTTTTGGATATTACCATCAAAGACATTTCCAAAAAGGTAGAAAATTCCACCAAGTACAAAGACTGTGTTGGTAAGTGAACCTAGGGCACCAGCTAAAATCAGACCAGTCTTGTTTTTCATTAGTTTATAGACTAGATAAGGAGTTAAACCAATCAAAATACGTGGGACGATAGCAATGATAGCTGAGTAGATGTTCCCGTTTGGGACGAATGGTGAGAAGAGGTAGCTTGTTGGTAGAATCGTAATAGTGTTAACGGTCAAGCTAAGTAGCCCCATCAAAAATCCAAGTGTAACCCCAACTCGTGGACCGTAAATAATGCTGGCAATAATGACAGGAATATGAACGATGGTCGGTTTGATTGGGAATGGAAAAAGGTTAAAGATAAGTGAGCTCAGAAAGTGTATCACGAGCATGGTTGCAAAAAAGATAGCAATGGGTGCAATATTAGAGCGTTTTTTCATCGAGAGTTTCCTTTATTCTTTCTAAAATAATTGTGAGGTCGGCTAAAGCTCCTCGTCCATGGTCTCCACAAGCTAGTAGGGATTCCTTAGGAGCAATCAGCTGATAGCCGTAGCTTTCTAATGTTTTCAGATTAGCCTGAGTTGCCGGATGGTCATACATTTTTGTATTCATTGCTGGTGCGATGAGTTTTGGGATATGACTTGGCAAGGCTAGAGCCGTACTGGTCACCATGTTGTCCGCAAAGCCGTGGGCTAGTTTTGCAATAGTGTTAGCAGTTGCAGGGGCCACAATAAATAAATCCGCCTTTTTTCCAAGTTCGATATGATTGACCTGATCAGGATAGGGTTCCTTCATGACATCCAAGTGGACAGGGTTCTGTGAGAGTACCTGTAGTGTCAAAGGTTGGATAAACTCTGTAGCAGCCTGAGTCATTAAGACAGTGACTTGATGGCCTTGTTTTTTTAGAGAACTGACTAAATCTGCCGACTTATAAGAGGCGATTGAGCCCGTTACAGCCAAGAGAATGTTTGCCATAGTTTTCCTTTCTATGAATGATAGTCTTGAATTTTTTCAAGGAGGAGTTCTGCAATTTCTTCTTTAGTCTGGACTGTTTGAAGCTGATCTTTTTCAACAAATATTGCACGATGCTGGTTTGCTGAAATTTGAGTCAGGTCATTTGCAATGATTAAGTCTGCTAGGTTCTTGATAAGACTTTTTCTAGCAATCTCGATGAGATAATCCTCAGAGACATCAACCAGCAGTTTGAAACCAATCAGATGAATAGCAGGATTCCACTCCTTGACTAGAGAGATAATTTTGGGTGTTTTCTTCAGGAATAAAACCTGAACCTCGTCAGTTGAAGAAATCTTAGCTTGATGATTCTGCTTGTTTAAAAATTCTTCTAAATCGGAGCTAGCCTGAACTTCCTCAAGTCCTGTCATATAAACAGGAGTGTAATCAGATACGGCCATTGAGTGGATCAAGACCTGATAATCCTGAACACGTTCTTGCATTTCCAGTAGAAGGTCCTTGGTATTGCTAATTTCTCGAATACTTAGGTTGGGGTGGGCTTCTGGCTTCAGAGCTCGTTTTGTTGTTATCAAATAAACTTCATGCCCTGCAGCAAGCAAGGTCTCTGTGATGATTTTCCCCAAGCGTCCTGTAGAATGGTTAGTGATGGAGCGGACGCTATCGATAGCTTCACTGGTACCGCCCGATGTAACTAAAATTTTCATAGCACTATTGTACACAAAAATAAACGGTAAGTAAAATGAAAGCGATAAATTTTTGGTAAAAACGAAGATTTACTATAGTTTCAAACTATAAAGCCATATAAAATTTAAGAAAGGACTCTAAAAACCTTAAAAACAGGGATATTTACGAACGTTTAGAGAGTTTTAGGATGTTAAAAATCTTGTTTTGTGTTATAATGAATTATCATATAAGAGGTTAGAGGAGTTTTGAATGAAAACAGATATTGAAATCGCACAGAGTATTGAGTTGAAGCCAATCGTTGATGTTGTAGAGAAACTTGGTATTTCTTACGATGATTTGGAATTGTATGGAAAGTACAAGGCTAAGCTCAGCTTTGATAAAATTCGTGCAGTCGAGAGCAATCCAGTTGGGAAATTGATTTTGGTTACTGCCATCAATCCAACACCTGCAGGTGAAGGAAAATCAACCATTACCATTGGTCTGGCGGATGCCTTGAATAAAATTGGCAAGAAAACCATGATTGCTATCCGCGAACCATCTCTTGGTCCTGTAATGGGGATTAAGGGTGGTGCTGCTGGTGGCGGTTATGCCCAAGTGCTACCAATGGAAGACATCAACCTCCACTTCACTGGAGATATGCATGCTATTACAACCGCTAACAACGCTCTTTCTGCCTTGATTGACAATCACTTGCACCAAGGGAATGAGCTTGGAATTGACCAACGCCGTATTCTCTGGAAACGTGTTGTGGACTTGAATGATCGTGCCCTTCGTCATGTAACCGTTGGACTTGGTGGTCCTTTAAACGGTATTCCTCGTGAGGATGGCTTTGACATTACCGTTGCTTCCGAAATCATGGCCATTCTTTGCTTGGCAACAGACATCGAGGACTTGAAACGCCGTTTGGCTAATATTGTTATCGGTTATCGCTATGACCGAACACCTGTTTCTGTAGGTGATTTGCAGGTTGAAGGTGCCTTAGCATTGATTTTGAAGGACGCTATTAAGCCAAACTTGGTTCAGACAATTTACGGTACACCTGCCTTTGTACATGGTGGTCCATTTGCCAATATCGCTCATGGATGTAACTCTGTCTTGGCAACGACAACAGCCCTTCATTTGGCTGATTACACAGTTACTGAAGCTGGTTTTGGTGCAGACCTTGGTGCTGAGAAATTCCTTGATATTAAGACACCAAACTTGCCAACATCTCCAGATGCAGTTGTCATTGTCGCAACCCTTCGTGCCCTTAAGATGAATGGTGGCGTGGCTAAGGATGCTCTTACAGAGGAAAATGTAGAAGCAGTTCGTGCCGGTTTTGCTAACTTGAAACGCCACGTTGAAAATATCCGTAAGTTCGGTATTCCAGCAGTTGTGGCTATTAACGAATTTGTATCTGATACAGAAGCCGAAATTGCAGCCTTGAAAGAACTTTGTGCCTCAATCGATGTACCAGTTGAATTGGCTAGTGTCTGGGCTGATGGGGCAGAAGGTGGAGTAGCTCTTGCTGAAACGGTTGTTAAGACTATCGCTGAAAACCCATCTAACTATAAACGTTTGTATGACAATGACCTTTCTGTTCAAGAAAAGATTGAAAAAATTGTCACTGAAATCTATCGTGGTAGTAAAGTGAACTTTGAGAAGAAAGCTCAAACACAAATCGCTCAAATCGTTCAAAATGGTTGGGACAAATTGCCAATCTGTATGGCTAAAACTCAATATAGTTTTTCAGATAATCCGAATGCACTTGGAGCACCTGAAAACTTTGAAATTACCATTCGTGAATTGGTACCAAAATTGGGTGCAGGTTTCATCGTTGCCTTAACAGGTGATGTCATGACCATGCCAGGCCTTCCAAAACGACCAGCAGCTCTAAACATGGATGTTGAAAGCGATGGAACCGTTCTAGGATTGTTCTAGTATATTGAAATTTATTTTAAATGAGTTTGGAGATTTTAATCCAAGCTCATTTTTTATCTAGATATAAGGAATTGCCTTCTACACGTAACCAGTCTAGGTAAAGATATTTTGCCTGATTTCTGATATAATAGAAATATTGACTTCAAGAGTAAGGAAGAGAAGATGAACGCATTATTGAATGGAATGAATGACCGTCAGGCTGAGGCGGTGCAAACGACAGAAGGTCCCTTGTTAATCATGGCGGGGGCTGGTTCTGGAAAGACCCGTGTTTTGACCCACCGTATCGCTTATTTGATTGATGAAAAGCTGGTCAATCCTTGGAATATCTTGGCCATTACCTTTACTAATAAGGCTGCGCGTGAGATGAAAGAGCGTGCTTATAGCCTCAATCCATCTACTCAGGACTGTTTGATTGCGACCTTCCACTCCATGTGTGTTCGTATCCTACGTCGCGATGCGGACCATATTGGCTACAACCGAAATTTCACTATTGTAGATCCTGGTGAACAGCGAACCCTCATGAAACGGATTCTTAAGCAGTTGAACTTAGATCCGAAAAAATGGAATGAACGAACTATTTTGGGGACCATTTCCAATGCTAAGAATGATTTGATTGATGATGTTGCCTATGCTGCCCAAGCTGGTGATATGTATACGCAAATCGTGGCCCAGTGTTACACTGCTTACCAAAAAGAATTGCGTCAGTCGGAGTCGGTTGACTTTGATGATTTGATTATGCTGACCCTGCGTCTCTTTGATCAGAATCCTGATGTCCTGACCTACTATCAACAGAAGTTTCAATACATCCATGTTGATGAGTACCAAGATACCAACCACGCTCAGTACCAATTGGTCAAACTTTTGGCTTCCCGTTTTAAAAATATCTGTGTTGTTGGAGATGCGGACCAGTCTATTTACGGTTGGCGTGGTGCTGATATGCAGAATATCTTGGATTTCGAAAAGGATTATCCCCAAGCCAAGGTTGTTTTGTTGGAGGAGAATTACCGTTCCACTAAAACCATTCTTCAAGCGGCCAACGAGGTCA
The DNA here is from genome assembly GCF_948472335.1 of Streptococcus bouchesdurhonensis. Next base: position 33,820 of record NZ_CAOKTW010000001.1, read on the forward strand.
TTAAAAATAACAAAAACCGCCGTCCTAAGAATCTCTGGACTCAAAACGCTGATGGGGAACAAATCGTTTACTATCGTGCCAATGATGAGCTAGATGAGGCTGTATTTGTAGCCAGAACTATCGATGAACTTGGTCGGAGTCAAAACTTCCTTCACAAGGATTTTGCAGTTCTTTATCGTACTAATGCGCAGTCCCGTACTATTGAGGAAGCCTTGCTCAAGTCAAATATTCCTTATACCATGGTTGGAGGAACCAAATTCTACAGCCGTAAGGAAATCCGTGATATCATCGCTTACCTCAATCTTATTGCTAATTTGAGTGACAATATCAGTTTTGAGCGCATTATCAACGAACCGAAGCGTGGAATTGGGCCAGGTACAGTTGAGAAAATCCGTGACTTTGCGAATATGCAAGACATGTCTATGCTAGATGCTTCAGCTAATATCATGTTGTCTGGGATCAAAGGTAAGGCAGCCCAGTCCATCTGGGATTTTGCTAATATGATTCTAGATTTACGAGAGCAGCTAGATCAATTAAATATTACAGAGTTGGTTGAGGCCGTCCTAGAAAAAACTGGTTACGTCGATATTCTAAATGCTCAAGCGACTTTAGAAAGCAAGGCTAGGGTTGAAAATATTGAAGAGTTCCTTTCTGTGACGAAAAACTTTGATGACACCTCTGATGGGCCAGAAGAGGAAACTGGTCTGGACAAACTGAGTCGTTTCTTAAATGATTTAGCCTTGATTGCGGATACAGATTCAGGTAGTCAGGAGACATCAGAAGTGACCCTGATGACCCTGCATGCTGCCAAAGGTCTCGAGTTTCCAGTTGTCTTTTTGATTGGGATGGAAGAAAATGTCTTTCCGCTTAGCCGTGCAGCTGAAGATCAAGATGAATTGGAAGAAGAACGCCGTCTGGCCTATGTAGGAATTACGCGTGCAGAGAAAATTCTCTATCTGACAAATGCCAACTCACGCCTGCTTTTTGGTCGCACCAACTACAACCGTCCAACTCGTTTTATTAACGAAATCAGCTCAGACTTACTTGAGTATCAAGGTCTGGCTCGTCCAGCAAATACAAGCTTTAAAGCATCTTATAGCAGTGGTGATCTTGCCTTTGGTCAAGGTATGAGTTTGGCGCAGGCCCTTCAAGACCGTAAACGCAGTGCTGCTCCAAAAACTATCCAGTCAAGCGGCCTTCCATTTGGTCAATTTACAGCTGGCGCAAAATCTGCGTCTAGCGAGGCAAATTGGTCCATTGGTGATATTGCCCTTCACAAGAAATGGGGAGAGGGTACTGTTCTGGAAGTTTCAGGTAGCGGTGCTACGCAGGAATTAAAAATCAATTTCCCAGAAGTTGGTTTGAAAAAACTTTTGGCCAGTGTGGCTCCAATTGAGAAAAAAATCTAATTTTCCATCCTTCTCACGAATAATAAAGTGAGGAGGATTTTTATGTATAGTATTTCATTCCAAGAAGATTCATTATTGCCAAGAGAAAGACTGGCCAAGGAAGGAGTTGAAGCGCTGAGTAATCAAGAGTTGCTAGCTATTTTACTTAGGACAGGAACACGTCAAGCTAGTGTTTTTGAAATTGCTCAGAAAGTTTTGAACAACCTTTCAAGCCTAACAGATTTGAAAAAAATGACCCTGCAGGAATTGCAGAGTCTGTCTGGTATCGGCCGTGTTAAGGCAATAGAATTACAAGCTATGATCGAACTGGGCAATCGTATTCATAAGCATGAGACTCTTGAGATGGAAAGTATTCTCAGCAGTCAAAAGTTGGCCAAGAAGATGCAGCAGGAGTTGGGACATAAAAAACAAGAGCACCTGGTGGCGCTCTATCTCAATACTCAAAATCAAATCATCCATCAACAGACCATTTTTATCGGCTCAGCTACCCGCAGTATTGCTGAACCACGTGAGATTCTTCACTATGCCATCAAGCATATGGCGACCTCTCTCATCTTGGTTCACAATCATCCTTCAGGAGCGGTAGCGCCTAGCCGAAATGATGATCATGTGACTAAACTTGTAAAAGAAGCCTGCGAACTGATGGGGATTGTTCTCTTGGACCATTTGATTGTCTCTCATTCTAATTACTTTAGTTATCGTGAAAAGACGGATTTAATCTAAAGTTCATTAACGACATAGTCAAAGAGGTTTTTATCTTTGGGACGATTTTCAAATAGAAATTCTGGATGCCATTGGACACCGAGAAAGGCGAAATCATCCGTACTCATGACAGCTTCAATGATACCATCCTTAGGATCATGAGCCGCAATCTTTAAATTTGGTGCTAAATCCTTGATGCTCTGGTGGTGGAAGGAGTTGATATGAGAAATTTCTCCATAGATTTCTCGAAGAACAGTATCAGGTTCTGTTACCAAGCGTTGAGTTGTGTATTCGGCAGAACAATCCTGCCAATGGTCTTCGATATCTTGATACAAAGTTCCACCCATGGCAACGTTAAAGAGTTGAGTTCCACGGCAGACGGAGAAAATTGGCTTTTTCTGTTTAATCGCTTCCTTGATGAGGGCCAGTTCGAAGATATCTCTTTGAAGGTGGTAGTCATCGCTATCGATGGTTTTTGGTTCACCATAGAATTTTGGATCAACATTTTGCCCACCTGTCAAGATGAGCTTGTCAATCAAACTAATATAGTGGCTAGCCATTTCTTGATCACCAATCGGTAGGATGATGGGAATCCCTCCAGCGTCTTTAACGCCTTCAACAAAGCCTTTTGCTGCGTAACTCATCATGATGTCATCATCTGGATGAGTTTTTTCGTTTCCTGTTATCCCAATAACTGGTTTTTTCATAAAATGATTTTCGCTTTCTAATCCTCTTTTCGCATGAAGTAGAGGAGAGTTTGGAGTTCACTTGTCAAATCGACATATTGAACGACCACGTCTTTTGGTAAATGCAGATGGACTGGTGAAAAACTGAGGATTCCTTTCACGCCAGCATCCACCAAGAGATTGGCAACCTCTTGCGACTTGACGCTGGGAACAGTCAAGATAGCAGTCTTCACATCAGCATCCTTGATTTTATCCTTGATTTGAGAAATTCCGTAAATGGGAATCCCATCAGGAGTTTGGGTACCGACTTCAGGATGGTCATCTAGATCAAAGGCCATGATAATCTTCATCTTGTTACGCTCGTGGAAGCGGTAGTGGAGAAGGGCATGGCCCATATTTCCAATACCTACCAGCATGACATTGGTAATAGAGTTATCATTGAGTAAATCGGCAAAAAATGTCATCAGTTTTTTGACATCATAGCCAAAACCACGACGACCTAGTTCACCAAAATAGGAAAAATCACGACGTACGGTCGCGGAATCAATACCGATAGCCTCTGCAATTTGCTTAGAGTTGGCACGTTCAATCTTTTCTGCATGAAATCTCTTAAAAATTCGATAGTAGAGAGAGAGTCTTTTCGCTGTTGCTTTTGGAATAGCAGACTGTTTATCTTTCACAAAATCACAACCTTTCTATTCTTCTATTTTATAGAAACATTGTGAAAAAATCAACAAAAACAAGAAAAAACTAAGAAAAATCTTAGTTTTGATGTAAAAAATCTGCATGTGATAGAAAACGGTAGAGGTCTCCGACCAGACCCTGATAAACTTTCTGGCCATTAAAAGTCAGAGAAGTCACATAAAGTGTATCTGGTAGGGTCACACATCCTGACAGAGCCAGCATGAGAGCTTTATAATCCTCATACTTGAGTGTACGCTCTACATGATAGTTGTCCTTATAGGTCAGTTCAAACATATGGGACCTATCTTTCCGATTTTGTAAAGACACCACGTTCTACCAAGCTATCCATGAGGAAGTAGAATTTTTCCTGATGAATGTGGTGGTCTTCTGATTTGAAAATATCAACTAGACGTAGCCCAAACTTGTCAGTGATATTGATTTTAGCACCTGTAAGTTCCTTGTTAATGATGATTTTGAGTTGGAATCCCTCACCGCTGTTCGGCACTTTTTCCAAAAGGCGAGTCAATTCATAGTTACCAACCTTAGTCTCAAAAAAGGTGTTGTCCTTAAGGGTGAATTTTTTAACAGAAGGGCTAAGAGTGTAGTCGTAACGACAATTTTTTAACTGAATGGTTTTTTCAAATGCCATATGGCTAACCTCCGATAATTTCTTTTAAGGTTTTTGCGAGGGTATGTAGATCTTCAACAGTATTTTCTGGCGACAAACTGATACGAACGGATTCCTTCAAGCGTTCTGAATTTGCCCCGTACATGGCTTCAAGAACATGGCTGGATTGTACAATGCCTGCAGTGCAGGCTGAGCCAGTAGAGATTGAAATTCCAGCCAAATCTAGACGAAGGAGTAAGAGGTCATTTTTCTGACCAGGAAATCCAATATTGAGAACATAAGGGAGATGATGTTCTCCTCTATTCAAGTAATATTGAATGTCCTCTAGCTCTGCAAGAAAGGCAGTGTCTAAATTTTGTACATGTTGAAAATGTTCTTCTTGCTTTTCTAGGTCTTCTTTTAGGGCTGCAACCATAGCCACTATGGCAGCTAGATTTTCAGTTCCTGCACGTTTTTTCTGTTCTTGGTCTCCACCATGTAGATAGGAATCAAAGTCCATGCTAGATGCGTAGAGAAAGCCGATTCCCTTAGGGCCATGGAATTTATGGGCAGAAGCGGTGAGAAAATCAATGCCCAACTCTTCTGGGTGAATTGGGATTTTACCAATAGCTTGAACTGCATCAACATGGTAGGCAGCAGGGTGTTGCTTGAGTATTTGGCCAATTTCAGCAATTGGCAGTAGGTTTCCTGTCTCGTTATTGGCAAACATGGTAGAAACCAAAATCGTATCATCACGTAAAGCATTTAGAATTTGTTGGGCTGTGATTTCTTGATTTTCTGGTTGGATAATGGTTGCTTCAAAACCGAAGTGTTGAACCAAGTAATCAATGGTTTCAAGGACGGCATGGTGCTCAATAGCAGTTGTGATGATATGTTTTCCTTGCTCTTGGTGACGAAGGCAGTAACCAATGATAGCAGTATTGTTGCCTTCAGTACCACCAGAAGTGAAAAAGATATGTTGAGGTTTTGTCCCCAGTAACTGGGCTAGTTCCTGACGGGCTTCTCGCAAGAGTTTACCAGCTTGACGACCATGACCATGAATACTAGAAGGATTTCCATGGGTTTCTTGCATAACCTTGGTCATAGCTGAAATAGCAACTGCTGACATGGGAGTCGTTGCAGCATTGTCCAAATAAATCAAAGAATCACCTTATTTCTTTTTGTTGTAGGCAAAGAGTGGGCTGACTGGTTTTCTTTCGTGGATACGGACGATAGCATCACCAATTAACTCACTAGCAGTGATGTAGCATACGTTTTTAGGAGTTTTTTCTTTTGTTGCTACTGAATCAGTCACAAGAATTTCCTTAATATTAGTATTGTCAAGAAGTTCAGCAGCTCCTTCAACGAAGAGACCATGACTAGAAACAGCATAAATTTCTGTAGCCCCTTCACGTTCAACGATTTTAGCAGCTTCAGAGAAGGTGCGTCCTGTATTAAGAATATCATCAATCAAGATGGCTTTCTTACCTTCAACATCACCAATAATATAACCTTCGTTACGAGTTGCATCGTCCTGAGGGTAATCGATAATGGCGATAGGAGCATCAAGATATTCAGCTAAGCTACGAGCACGCTTTACACCTGAATTTTTAGGGCTAACCACGACAACATCTGAACCGAGTAGGCCCTTATCGCAATAATGTTTTGCAAATAGGGGAACTGTGAAAAGGTTATCGACAGGGATGTCAAAGAAACCTTGAACCTGAACGGCATGCAAATCAAGCGTAAGGATACGATCGACACCAGCCTTAACTAGCATATTGGCAACTAGTTTCGCTGTAAGTGGCTCACGAGGTGAAGCGATGCGGTCTTGACGTGCATAGCCAAAATATGGAAGGACAACGTTGATACTGTGCGCACTTGCACGAACACAAGCATCAACCATGATTAACAATTCCATTAGGTGGTTGTTAACAGGGAAACTTGTTGATTGGATGATGTAAACATCATAACCACGGACACTTTCTTCGATATTTACTTGGATTTCTCCATCTGAAAATTGACGTGATGATAGTTTTCCAAGTGGGACACCAACAGCTTGAGCAATTTTCTGTGCAATCTCTTGGTTAGAGTTGAGTGCGAAAAGTTTCATATTTTTTCTATCTGACATTATAGACCGTCCTCTGTAAACTTTATAAATCCTAGTTATATATGTCTTGCCTATATGAACTGGGATTTGTGTATTTTATCTCTTCCATTTTACCAAAAAATAGAGATTATTTCAGCTATTTTTCATGCTTTTGACAAATCGGACCAATTTTGAGGGAGCTTTTTGATAAGCAATCTGATTTTTCTCTAAAAATTGCTGGAAATCTTGCTTTCCTTGCTCGTGATTTTCAACTTCAAGCTCTAATTCGTAATCTGTAATATCAAAGTACTGACTTTCATCCAGTGCCATGAGACCAATAGCTGTTTGCATTTCATAGCGAAGCGTTATTAGACAACCGAGCACCTGCCAGTTCTTGCTCTGGATACCATGTTTAGCTAATTCATCAAGAACCAGCCCTTGAGGAAGTTCTTTCTTGCTCAGATAGTTTTCAGCATCTTTTAGTTGCAATTTTTGGTTGTATTCCATGTTTCCAACACTTTGCGGGACTTTGAGTGTCAATTCAGCCCAATCTTCAAAAGTTCGAATACGCATAGCGACTTTCTTTTCTCGCAGCTCAAAACTAGGTGTGTCGATGTAGTAATTTTTTTGAAGAACAGGAGTGACGTCTGTGAACTGGTCTTTTAGACGATTATATTCATCTTTTTTCAAGAGTGTTTTCAATTCAATTTCTAAATGTTTCAATTTTCTTACCTTTTCTTTGTCTATGAAAGCGGATTATATGATATAATAGCTTTGTATTTATTGTATATGAATCTGGAGAAAAAATCAAAGATATTTTTGAAGGATAATATGAGAACAAGGGAGAATATATGACCATAGAATGGGAAGAATTTCTAGATCCTTACATTCAAGCTGTTGGTGAGTTAAAGATTAAACTACGTGGTATTCGGAAGCAATATCGTAAGCAAAATAAGCATTCTCCGATTGAGTTTGTGACTGGTCGAGTTAAGCCAATTGAAAGTATAAAGGAAAAAATGGCTCGACGTGGTATTACTTATGCGACCTTAGAACACGATTTACAGGATATTGCTGGTTTACGTGTGATGGTCCAGTTTGTAGATGACGTTAAGGAAGTAGTGGAAATTTTGCGCAAGCGTCAGGACATGCGAATCATACAGGAGCGAGATTACATTACTCATCGAAAAGCATCAGGCTACCGTTCCTATCATGTGGTAGTAGAATATATGGTTGACACTATCAATGGTGCTAAAACCATTTTGGCGGAAATTCAGATTCGTACTTTGGCCATGAATTTCTGGGCAACGATAGAACATTCTCTCAACTACAAGTACCAAGGGGATTTCCCAGAGGAGATAAAGAAGCGACTGGAAATTACTGCCAAAATTGCTCATCAGTTGGATGAAGAAATGGGTAAAATTCGTGATGATATCCAAGAAGCCCAGGCTCTTTTTGATCCTTTGAGTAGAAAATTAAATGACGGTGTAGGAAACAGTGACGATACAGATGAAGAATACAGGTAAACGAATTGACCTGATAGCTAATAGAAAACCACAGAGTCAAAGGGTTTTGTATGAATTGCGAGATCGTTTGAAGAGAAATCAGTTTATACTCAATGATACCAATCCGGACATTGTCATCTCCATTGGTGGGGATGGTATGCTCTTGTCGGCCTTTCATAAGTACGAAAACCAGCTTGACAAGGTCCGCTTCATTGGTGTTCACACTGGACATTTGGGCTTCTATACGGACTACCGTGATTTTGAGTTGGACAAGCTAGTGACTAATTTGCAGCTAGATACCGGAGCAAGAGTCTCTTACCCTGTTCTAAATGTGAAGGTCTTTCTTGAAAATGGCGAAGTGAAGATTTTCAGAGCATTAAATGAAGCCAGCATCCGCAGGTCTGATCGAACCATGGTGGCGGATGTTGTGATTAACGGTGTCCACTTTGAACGTTTTCGAGGAGACGGACTAACAGTTTCGACACCGACTGGTAGTACAGCCTATAACAAGTCGCTCGGTGGAGCTGTCTTACACCCTACCATTGAAGCTCTTCAGTTGACGGAAATTGCCAGCCTTAACAATCGTGTTTATCGAACGCTGGGTTCATCTATTATTGTTCCTAAGAAGGATAAGATTGAACTCATCCCAACGAGAAACGATTACCATACTATTTCGGTTGACAATAGCGTTTATTCTTTCCGTAATATTGAGCGTATCGAGTATCAAATTGACCATTATAAGATTCACTTCGTCGCGTCGCCGAGCCATACCAGTTTCTGGAATCGTGTTAAGGATGCATTTATCGGCGAGGTGGATGAATGAGGTTTAAATTTATCGCAGATGAACATGTCAAGGTTAAGACCTTCTTAAAAAAACACGAGGTTTCTAAGGGACTACTGGCCAAGATTAAGTTTCGGGGTGGAGCTATTCTGGTCAATGACCAACCGCAAAATGCAACCTATCTATTGGATATTGGAGACCGCGTTATCATCGATATTCCTGCTGAGGAAGGCTTTGAAACTCTAGAAGCTATCGAGCGCCCACTGGATATTCTCTATGAGGATGACCATTTTCTAGTCTTGAATAAACCCTATGGAGTGGCTTCTATTCCTAGTGTCAACCACTCCAATACCATTGCTAATTTTATTAAGGGTTACTATGTCAAGCAAAATTATGAGAATCAGCAGGTTCACATTGTGACCAGGCTTGATAGAGATACTTCTGGCTTGATGCTCTTTGCCAAACACGGCTATGCCCACGCACGATTAGACAAGCAGTTGCAGAAAAAGTCTATTGAAAAACGCTATTTTGCTTTGGTTAAAGGCGATGGACACTTGGAGTCAGAGGGGGAAATTATTGCCCCGATTGCGCGTGATGAAGACTCTATTATTACCAGACGTGTAGCTAAAGGTGGAAAGTATGCTCATACTTCCTACAAGATTGTAGCATCTTATGGGAATATTCACTTGGTTGATATTCGCCTGCATACTGGACGAACCCACCAAATCCGAGTCCATTTTTCTCATATTGGTTTTCCTTTGTTGGGAGATGATTTGTATGGCGGTAGTCTGGATGATGGAATTCAGCGCCAAGCCCTACATTGTCATTACCTATCCTTTTATCATCCATTTTTAGAGCAAGACTTGCAGTTAGAAAGTCCCTTGCCGGATGATTTTAGCAACCTTATTACCCAGTTATCAACTAATACTCTATAAAAACTGTTTCAGAGTATAATTATTATCTTAAAGGAGAAAACTCATGGAAGTTTTTGAAAGTCTCAAAGCCAACTTAGTTGGTAAAAATGCTCGTATCGTTCTCCCTGAAGGGGAAGAACCTCGTATTCTTCAAGCGACTAAACGCCTGGTAAAAGAAACAGAAGTGATTCCTGTTTTGCTTGGAAATCCTGAAAAAATTAAAATTTATCTTGAAATCGAAGGTATTGAGAATGGTTATGAAGTCATCGACCCTCAACACTACGATAAATTTGAAGAAATGGTTGCTGCCTTGGTAGAACGTCGCAAGGGCAAAATGTCTGAAGAAGATGCACGCAAGGTTTTGGTTGAAGATGTCAACTATTTTGGTGTTATGTTGGTTTACTTGGGCTTGGTTGATGGAATGGTATCAGGTGCGATTCACTCAACTGCTTCAACAGTTCGCCCAGCCCTACAAATCATTAAAACTCGTCCAAATGTAACTCGTACTTCAGGTGCCTTCCTCATGGTTCGTGGTACGGAACGTTACCTCTTTGGGGATTGTGCCATCAACATCAATCCAGATGCAGAAGCCTTGGCTGAAATTGCCATCAACTCAGCAATCACAGCTAAGATGTTTGGAATCGAGCCTAAAATTGCTATGCTGAGCTATTCTACTAAAGGTTCAGGTTTTGGTGAAAGTGTTGATAAGGTTGTAGAAGCAACTAAAATTGCTCACGACTTGCGCCCTGACCTTGAAATCGATGGTGAGTTGCAATTTGATGCAGCCTTTGTTCCTGAAACTGCAGCTTTGAAAGCTCCTGGAAGTACAGTAGCTGGTCAAGCAAATGTCTTCATCTTCCCAGGTATCGAGGCAGGAAATATCGGCTACAAGATGGCCGAACGTCTCGGTGGCTTTGCGGCTGTAGGACCTGTTTTGCAAGGTTTGAACAAGCCAGTTAACGACCTTTCTCGTGGATGTAATGCAGATGATGTCTACAAGTTAACCCTCATCACAGCAGCTCAAGCAGTTCATAAATAAGATTTAGTCCTCTTTCCTTTGGGAAGAGGATTTTTATACTCAATGAAAATCAAAGAGCAAACTAGGAAACTAGCCGCAGACTGTACTTGAGTACGGCAAGGCGACGTTGACGTGGTTTGAATTTGATTTTCGAAGAGTATTAATACTAGGAAAAGGACAGTTAGAATCTTCTGTGTTATACTAGAGATATGTTAGATTTGAAAGAATACGGTATCGTCATGTGGCCGGAGGAGAAGATCATTTCTTTCCGTGAGAAACTTCTCGCTTGGTATGATGAAAACAAAAGAGATTTACCGTGGCGTAGAAGTAAAAATCCTTATCATATCTGGGTGTCTGAAATTATGCTCCAGCAAACTAGGGTGGATACGGTTATCCCTTATTACGAACGATTCTTGGACTGGTTTCCAACAGTAGAAAGTTTGGCGAATGCGCCTGAAGAGCGTTTGTTGAAGGCTTGGGAAGGTTTGGGTTATTATTCTCGAGTTCGTAATTTACAGGCTGCAGCCCAGCAGATTATGACTGATTTTGGTGGTCAATTTCCAAACACCTATGAAGGAATTTCCAGCTTGAAAGGAATTGGACCTTACACTGCAGGAGCCATTTCCAGTATTGCTTTTAACTTGCCTGAGCCAGCTGTAGATGGTAATGTCATGCGTGTTTTGGCACGTCTATTTGAAGTTAATCACGATATTGGGATTCCAAGTAATCGTAAAATTTTTCAGGCAATGATGGAAATCTTGATTGACCCAGAAAGGCCTGGTGACTTTAATCAAGCTTTGATGGACTTAGGATCTGATATTGAGGCGCCTGTAAATCCCAGACCAGAAGAAAGCCCAGTTAAGGACTTTAGTGCGGCATATCAGAATGGCACAATGGACCGTTATCCAATTAAGGCTCCCAAGAAAAAGCCTGTTCCAATTTATCTTAAAGCCTTGGTGGTCAAAAATACTCAGGGACAATTTTTACTTGAAAAAAATGAAAGTGAAAAGCTATTGGCAGGTTTTTGGCATTTCCCCTTGATAGAAGTTGATAACTTTTCGCAAGGAGAGCAGTTTGACCTCTTTCATCAGGTTGCAGAAGAAAGCGTGAACTTTGGTCCCAGTCCAGAAGAGAGTTTCCAGCAGGACTATGACCTAGATGTTGATTGGCTTGATATTTATTTTGAGACTGTCAAGCATATCTTTAGTCATCGTAAGTGGCATGTTCAAATTGTAGCAGGTCAGGTGAGTGACTACAATGACTTTCCAGATAGGGAAGTTCGCTGGCTTTCACCAGAAGAGTTTAAGAATTACCCACTTGCCAAACCCCAACAAAAAATCTGGCAGGCTTATGCACAAGCCAACTTAGACAGTAGTAAAGACTAGCTATTGTGTCTTCTTTTTATTTTTTTGATATAATAGTAGAGAAAAAGGTGAACAAATGAAAAAAATATTAATTGTAGATGATGAAAAACCAATCTCGGATATTATCAAGTTTAATATGACCAAGGAAGGTTACGAGGTTGTAACTGCTTTTAATGGTCGTGAAGCACTAGAACAATTTGAAGCAGAGCAACCAGATATTATTATTCTGGATTTGATGCTTCCCGAAATTGATGGTTTAGAAGTTGCAAAGACTATTCGTAAGACGAGTAGTGTTCCTATTATCATGCTGTCAGCTAAAGACAGCGAATTTGATAAGGTTATTGGTTTGGAGCTTGGAGCGGATGACTATGTGACAAAACCCTTCTCAAATCGTGAGTTGCAGGCGCGTGTTAAAGCTCTTCTTCGTCGTACGGACTTGGTTTCTGTAGATAATCAAGAGTCAGATGAAAAGAAAACCCAACCTTTGCAAATTGGGGACTTGGAGATTGTACCAGATGCCTATGTGGCTAAAAAATATGGTGAAGAACTAGACTTGACCCACCGTGAATTTGAACTTTTGTACCACTTGGCTTCTCATATTGGTCAAGTGATTACCCGTGAACACTTGCTTGAAACGGTCTGGGGGTATGATTATTTCGGAGATGTTCGGACTGTTGACGTAACTATCAGACGTTTGCGTGAGAAGATTGAAGATACACCTAGTCGTCCAGAGTATATCCTAACACGTCGTGGTGTTGGTTATTATATGAGAAATAATGATTGAATTGATTAGAAAAAATATTCTTACTAGTGATTTTATCTTCATTTTAATTTTATTGGGTTTTATCTTGATTGTTACCTTGCTTTTGCTAGAAAATCGGCGAGATAATATTCGGTTGAAGCAAATTAATCAAAAAGTTAAAGACTTGATTGCAGGAGATTATTCTCAGGTATTGGATATGCAGGGAAGCTCTGAAATCACTAATATTACCAATAATCTCAATGATTTATCAGAAGTAATCCGTTTGACCCAAGAAAATCTGGAACAAGAGAGTAAACGATTACACAGTATCCTCTCTTATATGACAGATGGTGTCCTCGCGACCAATCGTCGTGGTAAGATTACTATGATTAATGACATGGCTAAGAAACAGCTAGGTGTTCAGAAAGAAGATGTTCTCAATAAAAGTATTCTAGAATTGCTTAAGATTGAAGATGAGTATGAACTTCGTGATTTGATTACCCAAGTTCCTGAGCTTATGATTGATTCTCAGGATGCCAATGGTGAATATCTGAGCCTTCGTGTACGTTTTGCCTTGGTTCGTCGTGAGTCTGGCTTTATTTCTGGTTTGGTTGCAGTTTTGCATGATACGACTGAGCAGGAAAAGGAGGAACGCGAACGGAGACTCTTTGTTTCCAATGTTAGTCATGAGTTACGGACTCCACTGACTAGCGTAAAATCCTATCTTGAAGCCTTGGATGAGGGGGCCTTGTCAGAACCTGTCGCACCAGACTTTATCAAGGTATCTCTAGATGAAACTAACCGTATGATGCGAATGGTGACGGATCTCCTCCATCTTTCACGGATTGATAATGCGACCAGTCACCTAGATGTGGAACTGATTAACTTTACTGCCTTTATTACCTTTATCCTTAACCGCTTTGATAAGATGAGGGGATCAGACGAAGAAAAGAAATATGAATTGGTCAGAGATTATCCGATTACCTCTGTCTGGATTGAAATTGATACAGACAAGATGACACAGGTGATTGATAATATTCTCAACAATGCCATTAAATATTCTCCAGATGGTGGAAAAATCACAGTGACCATGAAGACAACTGATGATCAGATGATTTTATCCATCTCAGATCAAGGCTTGGGTATTCCTAAGCAGGATTTACCACGTATCTTTGACCGTTTCTACCGTGTGGATCGTGCTAGAAGCCGTGCTCAAGGTGGAACAGGGCTAGGACTGTCTATCGCTAAAGAAATTATCAAACAACATAATGGTTTTATTTGGGCCAAGAGTATATATGGTAAGGGATCAACCTTCACCATTGTACTCCCTTATGATAAGGATGCAGTGAAAGAAGAAGTATGGGAGGACGAAATAGAAGACCAGAATGAGTGAAACAGGCTTTAAATACAGTATTTTAGCGTCGGGTTCCAGTGGAAATTCCTTTTATCTGGAAACCCCAAAAAAGAAACTATTAGTGGATGCAGGCTTATCTGGTAAGAAAATCACCAGCCTACTTGCTGAAATAAATCGTAAGCCAGAAGATCTGGATGCCATCTTGATTACGCATGAGCATTCTGACCATATCCATGGAGTGGGTGTTTTAGCTCGCAAGTATGGTATGGATTTGTATGCCAATGAAAAGACCTGGCAGGCTATGGAAAATAGCAAGTATCTTGGCAAGGTAGATTCTTCGCAAAAGCACATCTTTGAAATGGGCAAAACCAAAACCTTTGGAGATATCGACATCGAGAGTTTTGGTGTAAGCCATGATGCAGTCGCACCGCAGTTCTATCGCTTTATGAAGGATGATAAGAGTTTTGTCATGCTGACTGATACAGGTTATGTTAGTGATCGAATGGCAGGAATTGTCGAAAATGCAGATGGCTATCTTATCGAGTCCAACCATGATGTAGAGATTTTGCGAGCAGGTTCTTACGCTTGGCGATTAAAACAACGAATCCTATCGGATCTCGGTCACCTTTCTAACGAGGACGGTGCTGAAGCTATGATTCGTACCTTGGGAAACCGCACTAAGAGGATCTACCTTGGGCATTTATCTAAGGAAAACAATATCAAGGAACTGGCTCACATGACCATGGTTAATCAGCTAGCACAAGCTGATTTAGGTGTAGGAGTAGACTTTAAGGTTTATGATACCTCACCAGATACCGCAACACCATTGACAGACATATAGAAAGAACGCTGAGAAGGTGTTCTTTTTATATTGACTGAACACCTAAAAAGTAATACAATGGTGTTACCATTAAAAAAGGGAGTGCAAAAAATGACTACTATTACATTAAAAGTTTCTGAAGCTGACAAAACATTTATGAAAGCAATGGCTAAGTTTGAAGGAGTTTCCCTGTCGGAACTTATCCGCACCAAAACTCTTGAAGCTCTAGAAGATGAATACGATGCTCGTGTGGCAGATTTAGCCTATCAAGAGTATTTAGAAGACTTGGAAAAAGGAGTTGAACCCATTACTTGGGAAGAAATGATGCATGATTTAGGCTTGGAGGATGAATAATTTGTATAAATTAGTTCCAACAAGACGTTTCATCAAGCAATTGAAAAAATTGGATCGTTATACGCAGAAGATAATTACAAACTATTTACAAACCAATGTTTTGGAAGACCCAAGACGACACGGAAAGGCTTTGGTTGGTAATCGCGTTGGTCAATGGCGCTATAGAATTGGTAATTATCGAGTTATCGTACAAATTGTAGATGATGAATTAGTCATTGCTACTTTAGAAGTTGGTCATCGGAGAGATATTTATTGAATTAAAGTTGAGTAATAACAGTATAGAAAGTGAGGAGAGTAAAATTTGAAGAAAAAATGGTTTTTTGCAGATTATTATGATACAACAATTATTTTACTTGCTTTAATCTCTGTTATTCTGGTATTACTTGGATTTGCTGAGATGATTGATTTAGACAGTCCTCCATACAGTATTATTGACTTACTACTTTGGTTTGTGTTTGTGGTAGATTATGTTTGGCGGTTCTTTTCAAGTGAAGCAAAATGGAGGTTTATACTTGAAAATATCTTTGACTTGTTAGCTATCCTTCCTTTAAATGCTATTTTTACAGTATTTCGATTAGGGCGTATTTTCCGCTTAGCAAGGCTGACAAAATTACTGAAACTGACTCGTTTACTTAGAATAATTGGACTTACAGGTAAATTAGAAAGAAAAATTAGTAGATTCTTACGGACAAATGGCCTGATTTATATCTTGTATGTTAATATCTTTATTGTTCTAGTAGGAAGTTCAATTTTATCTGTAGTTGAAGAAAAATCTTTCTCAGATAGTCTTTGGTGGGCTCTTGTGACAGTAACCACTGTTGGTTATGGTGATATTGTTCCAGTTTCCCTTTTTGGGAAATGGCTAGCTGTTTTATTAATGTTGGTAGGGATTAGTACAATAGGAATGTTAACAAGTGCCTTGACGAACTTTTTTGTAAAAGATAATCCAGGTGAACAGATAAAACTTGATAAACTACAAGACGAATTATCGAGCCAAAGAATATTAATAGAGAAACAATCTGAGAAAATCGAAGAACTACAGCGAATGATACAAGATTTGATTGAAAAAAGGTAATTTTGACCATTTAAAAACCACTCGATGAGTGGCTTTTTTACAATCCTGCAAATTCTTTGATTTCTTGTGCTGACATTGAAGAGTCGCAACGGACATTGATTTGTCCATCTGCAATGTGAACGAAGCCTGGTACAGTTGGGATTCCGTAGCGTGAGCGGAATGCTTGTAACTCATTGAGTTGGCTTGCTTCTTCACTGTTGATGAAGTAGATGTGAGCTTTAGTTTCAGCTACGACACCTGCCAATGTACCTGCAAATTTACGGCAGTAAGGGCAAGTTTTGCGACCGATAAAGAAGGTTGCAGTTTCTTTTTTATCAAGAGCTTCTTGCGCACGCGCAACTGTAGTGACTTCAAGGTCTTTGATATTATCTAAAAATTGTTCCATGAGATTACCTCGCTTTCATTGATAAGTCTAGTATGCCATAAAGTTTCTAAAATTGCTTAGATTTGATACGAAAAAAAGATGAGATTGGTTGGTCTCATCTTTTATAGGGTTTTATTTTACAAAAGCATTGATTTCTGCTTCGATGTTAGCAATTTTAGCTTGTGATTCTTCGTTGGTTTCACCTACAACTGCAATGTAGAACTTGATTTTTGGTTCTGTCCCTGAAGGGCGAACGGCAATCCACGAACCGTCAGCAAGTGTGTATTTCAACACATCACTTGGAGGAGTTGTCAAGTTTGTAACAGTGCCGTCAGCAGCAGTAGCTGTTTGAGCTTTGAAGTCTTCTACGACAGTGATAGCTGTTGCATTCCATTCTTTTGGAGCATTGTTACGGAATTTAGCCATAATCGCTTTGATTTGTTCAGCACCATCGACACCTGAAAGGGTAACAGAGATAGTTTTTTCAGCGTAGTAGCCGTACTCTTTGTAGATTTCTTCGATACCGTCAGCAAGGGTCAAACCACGTGAACGGTAGTAGGCAGCAAGTTCAGCAACGACAAGAACAGCTTGGATAGCGTCTTTATCACGTACGAATGGTTTAATCAAGTAACCGAAGCTTTCTTCAAATCCCATCATGTAAGTGTGATTGTGTTTTTCTTCGAATTCTTGGATTTTTTCAGCGATGAATTTGAAACCAGTCAGAACGTTGAACATAGTTGCGCCGTAGCTTTCAGCAATCTTCGTTACCAAGTCAGTTGATACGATAGATTTGCAAAGGGCTGCATTTTCAGGCAGAGTTCCGGCATTTTTGTGGGCTTCCAAGATGTATTTTGCCATGATAGCACCGATTTGGTTACCTGAAAGGTTGAGGTAGCTACCATCTTTTTGAAGAACTTCAACACCAACACGGTCAGCATCAGGGTCAGTTGCCACAAGAACATCTGCACCAACTTGACGACCAAGTTCTTCAGCAAGGGCAAAGGCTGCTTGGCTTTCTGGGTTTGGAGATTTTACAGTTGAGAAGTCAGGATCGGCAGTTGCTTGCGCTTCAACGACTTGAACAGAGTCAAATCCTGCTTGGGCAAGAGCACGACGAGCCAACATTTCACCAGTACCATGAAGTGGTGTGTAGACAATTTTCATGTCTTTACCAAATTCTTCAATCAAGGCTGGGTTGATGTTTACGTTCTTAACCTCTTTAAGGTATTCTACGTCAACAGCTTCGCCGATAACTTCAATCAAGCCAGAAGCTTTTTCAGCTTCCACATCAGCAACTTCTACCGCAAATAGATTTTCGATTGCACGGATATAAGTAGTCAAAGCGTCTGCGTCGTGTGGAGGCATTTGTCCACCGTCTTCACCGTAAACCTTGTACCCGTTAAATGGTGCAGGGTTGTGGCTGGCTGTGACCATGATACCCGCGAAACAGTTGAGGTGACGAACTGCAAATGATAGTTCTGGAGTTGGACGAAGGCTTTCAAATACATAAGATTTGATGCCGTGTTTAGCAAGAACTGCCGCAGACTCAAAGGCAAACTCAGGTGAGAAGTGACGGCTATCGTAGGCAATTGCCACACCACGTTCTTTTTCATTTCCACCTTTTGACTCGATCAAACGAGCCAATCCTTCAGTAGCTTGGCGAACAACGTAGATGTTGATACGGTTTGTACCAGCACCAATCAACCCACGCATACCTGCAGTACCAAATTCAAGGTTTGTATAGAAGGCATCTTCCTTCGTTTTTTCATCCATATTTTCTAAATCTTGACGAAGGTAGTCAGGAAGCTCCGCAAAATCAACCCATTTCTGGTAATTTTCTTGGTAAGACATTGAAATTCTCCTTTTTGTAAATTGTTTTAACCGTTCACATTATAGCACTTTTTAGCGTTTTAGTAAAACCTTAGCATAACTTACATAAAAGTAGTAACATATGCCTGTTTATCAAGTCTTGAATGCCTTAGGGAAACATGCTATACTACTTTTATGATTATTTTACAAGCTAATAAAATTGAACGTTCTTTTGCAGGAGAGGTTCTTTTTGATAATATTAACCTACAAGTTGATGAACGTGATCGGATAGCCCTTGTTGGGAAAAATGGTGCAGGTAAGTCTACTCTTTTGAAGATTTTGGTTGGAGAAGAGGAGCCAACTAGTGGTGAAATCAATAAGAAAAAAGATATTTCTCTGTCTTACCTAGCTCAAGATAGCCGTTTTGAGTCTGAAAATACCATCTACGATGAGATGCTTCATGTCTTTGATGACTTGCGTCGGACTGAGAAACAACTTCGTCAGATGGAGCTGGAGATGGGTGAAAAATCTGGTGAAGATTTGGATAAACTGATGTCAGATTACGACCGCTTATCTGAGAATTTTCGCCAAGCAGGTGGCTTTACCTATGAAGCTGATATACGAGCGATTTTGAATGGATTCAAGTTTGACGAATCTATGTGGCAGATGAAAATTGCCGAGCTTTCGGGTGGTCAAAATACTCGTCTGGCACTTGCCAAAATGCTCCTTGAAAAGCCAAATCTCTTGGTCTTGGACGAGCCAACCAACCACTTGGATATTGAAACTATCGCTTGGCTAGAGAATTACTTGGTAAACTATAGCGGCGCCCTTATTATTGTCAGCCACGACCGTTATTTCTTAGATAAGGTTGCGACAATTACGCTAGATTTGACCAAGCATTCCTTGGATCGCTATGTGGGTAACTACTCTCGTTTTGTTGAGTTAAAGGAGCAAAAGCTAGCTACTGAGGCAAAAAACTATGAAAAGCAACAAAAGGAAATCGCTGCTCTGGAAGACTTTGTCAATCGCAATCTAGTACGTGCTTCGACGACCAAACGAGCCCAATCTCGACGCAAACAACTGGAAAAAATGGAGCGTTTGGACAAACCTGAAGCTGGCAAGAAATCAGCCAACATGACCTTCCAGTCTGAAAAAACGTCGGGCAATGTTGTTTTGACTGTTGAGAATGCAGCTATTGGCTATGATGGGGAAATATTGTCAGATCCTATCAACCTAGACCTTCGTAAGATGAATGCTGTTGCTATTGTTGGACCAAATGGTATTGGCAAGTCAACCTTTATCAAGTCTATTGTGGACCAGATTCCTTTTATCAAGGGTGAGAAGCGCTTTGGCGCCAATGTTGAGGTTGGTTACTATGACCAAACCCAAAGCAAGCTGACACCAAGTAATACTGTACTGGATGAACTCTGGAATGATTTTAAACTGACACCAGAAGTTGAAATTCGTAACCGTCTAGGTGCCTTCCTTTTCTCAGGAGATGATGTTAAAAAATCAGTCGGCATGCTGTCTGGTGGCGAGAAAGCCCGTTTACTTCTGGCTAAACTTTCCATGGAAAACAACAACTTCTTGATTCTGGATGAGCCAACCAACCACTTGGATATTGATAGCAAGGAAGTGTTGGAAAATGCCTTGATTGACTTTGATGGAACTCTTCTATTCGTCAGTCACGACCGTTACTTTATCAATCGTGTGGCAACTCATGTACTGGAATTGTCTGAGAATGGATCAACTCTCTATCTTGGAGATTACGACTACTATGTCGAGAAGAAAGCAGAAGTAGAAATGATTCAAACTGAGGAAATTTCAACTACTAATCAAGCAAAAGAAGCAAGTCCAGTTAATGACTATCAAGCTCAGAAAGAAAGTCAAAAAGAAGCCCGTAAACTCATGCGACAAATCGAAAGTCTAGAAGCTGAAATCGAAGAGTTAGAAAGTCAAAGCCAAGACATTTCTGAACAAATGTTGGAAACAAACGATGCCGGCAAACTGGTGGAATTGCAGGCTGAACTGGACAAAATCAGCCATCGTCAGGAAGAAGCTATGCTTGAGTGGGAAGAATTATCAGAGCAGGTGTAAAAGGAGAAAACAGATGGTAGAATTTAGATATTTTAACACAGAATATTAGATATTTTAACACAGAATATAAGAAAGTAACCAATAAGACATTTTCAGATAGTTTTGTTTTTTTAAAGATAATTGGAATGACTATGGTTATAATATTACTTTTAGTGTTTATTATTATGATAATGATTGTAGTGAAAGATACATAGGTAGTTATAGAATTTATGAATCTGAAATAGAAGAACAAGAGAATGCGGATGGAATTAAATCTATTTTTGAATTATCTAAAGATGATTTTGATAGGAATCAAAAATATTCTTTAGCTTGTAATCTAGAGTTTTATCAAAAATTGTATGAATTTTCACAGGATTACTATGATGATTTTCTAAAAGAGCACAATGATTTAACACTTAATGATATACCAGAAGATATAAAAGAAAATAGTGGAGTAAAGAAAGCTCTCTTAAGAAATGATGGGATAACAAAAAGTGAAGATATAATAGATTTTAATAGTGAAATACAAAGAATCGATTCAGAATTAAATGTTGGTAATTGTGTTTCAACTGAGAAATATTTAGAACTTATTTTTGATTATATTTTGGAAATATTAATGGATGATGAAATAACTGAGGATAATAAAAAGTTAGTTTTCAAAATTGTTGGAGGGTGTAATTTTAATTTTGAATTATTAAATAAATTAGCCAGATATTTTTTAGATAATCTAAACTATGGCCAACATCAAAATGGTATTGATTTATTACTTTCCTTACTTGAAAGAACTAATTTTGATCAATTAAAGTCAGAGCTAGAGACCATTAAAAATGAAGATTTAGGAAAAATATCAACTAGTGTTAAGAAAATTAAGGACAAATTAAGATACTCTCGAACTACAAACGATGACAGTTTTATTCACTATACTTCCCTAAATACATTAAAATTTTTGCTTTATAAAACTGATGATAAAAATAATTATCCTAGATTACGGCTTAGCAATGCCAGACAAATGAATGATCCAAATGAAGGATATACATTTCTCAATTTCATAGGTATTGAGAAAGAGAAGCTGTCTGAAACCGATTATGATACATCGCCGTTCTTCTTTGCTTCTATGACACAAACTGGAGGTGAACAAAATCTAGATGATAGTCTTCCAATGTGGAAGCAGTATGGTGATGATGCAAAAGGGATTAATCTAACATATCATTCTGAGTACATTAAAAGCTTAATAGAAGATGGAATAGAAATTTATAAAGTTTGTTATAATGTTAAGGAAGATTTACTAGAGGAAGAAATAAATTCAATAAAATCAGCATTTAACGAAATTAAAAATTATGACGATGATAAAGAAAAAGAAGGTATCTTTTTATCAGCATTAAACCTAATTGATGACATTCGTTATTTGTTTAAAGATGCAGATTACAGCTATGAAAATGAATATAGAATTATTCAATCTTATGAAGGCAACGAAGATGTTATTTTTTCTAGCGAAAGTTCTAATAGTGTGATTCCTGGTCTATATGCTTATATTGACAAAGAACTAAAATATTCCAAAATTAAACTTGGTCCTAAATGTGATGATATTGATTTTGTTGCTCCCTATATAAAATTCGTTGATAGAAATATTGAAGTAACTAAGTCGCAAATATCTTATCGTTAATTCATTAATTTTGAATGTTTATTTTGTAAAAAAGGGTGTAAAGATGGAACATCTTGGAAAAGTATTTCGTGAATTTCGAACAAGTGGAAATTATTCTTTAAAGGAGGCGGCAGGGGAGTCTTGCTCTACCTCTCAGTTATCTCGCTTTGAGCTTGGGGAGTCTGACCTAGCAGTCTCACGTTTCTTTGAGATTTTGGATAACATTCATGTAACAATCGAAAATTTCATGGATAAGGCTAGGGATTTCCATAATCATGAACATGTTGCCATGATGGGACAAATTGTACCCCTTTACTACTCAAATGATATTGCAGGTTTTCAAAAGCTTCAAAGTGAACAACTTGAAAAGGCTAAGAGTTCGACAAATCCACTCTATTTTGAGCTGAACTGGATTTTGTTGCAAGGTCTGATTTGTCAAAGAGATTCGAGTTATCATATGGAGCAGGATGATTTAGATAAGGTAGCAGATTATCTCTTCAAAACAGAAGAATGGACCATGTATGAGTTGATTCTTTTCGGTAACCTCTATAGTTTCTACGATGTAGACTATGTCACTCGGATTGGTAGAGAAGTCATGGAGAGGGAGGAATTTTATCAAGAGATTGGTCGCCATAAGAGATTGGTTTTGATTTTGGCCCTCAATTGTTACCAGCATTGTTTAGAGCATCTTTCTTTTGACAATGCAAGCTATTTTGAGACTTATACAGAGAAGATTATTGGTAAAAACATTAGTCTGTATGAACGAAATATTTTACATTACCTAAAAGGCTTTGCCTTGTACCAAAAAGGACAGTGTAAAGAAGGTTGTAAGCAAATGCAAGAGGCCATGCATATTTTTGACGTGCTAGATCTTCCAGAGCAAGTAGCCTACTATCAGGAACACTACAAAAAATTTATCAAAGATTAATTTTCCCAAATAAGGGAAAAATGAAAAAGCTCCTTTCGGTTTTGATACAATAGTTTCAAAATTTGAGAGGAGTTTTTATATGAATCGCTATGCAGTACAGTTGATTAGTCGCGGAGCTGTTAACAAGATAGGGAATATGCTCTATGATTATGGAAATAGTGTCTGGTTGGCTTCCATGGGGGCCATAGGCCAGACTGTTTTAGGAATGTATCAGATTTCTGAACTCGTCACATCTATTCTCGTAAATCCCTTTGGCGGAGTCATTTCAGACCGTTTTTCTCGTCGTAAGATTTTAATGGCGGCAGACCTTGTTTGTGGGATTCTTTGTCTGGCTATTTCTTTTATAAGGAATGACAGCTGGATGATTGGAGCTTTGATTTTTGCCAATATTGTTCAGGCTATTGCTTTTGCCTTTTCTAGACCAGCAAATAAGGCCGTTATCACCGAATTGGTAGAGAAGGATGAACTGGTCCTCTACAATTCTCGTTTGGAGTTGGTCTTGCAGGTTGTCAGCGTGAGTTCTCCTGTACTTTCTTTTCTTGTTTTACAATTCTCAAGTCTCCATCTGACGCTCTTACTAGATGCTTTGACTTTTTTTATAGCATTTGTTCTAGTGGCCTTACTTCCAAAAGAAGAACCAATGGTTCAAGATAAGAAACTTTTTACTGGTAAAGATATTTTTGCAGATATCAAAGATGGCTTGCACTATATCTGGCATCAAAAAGAGATTTTCTTTCTCCTGTTAGTGGCTTCCAGCGTTAATTTCTTTTTTGCGGCTTTTGAGTTTTTGCTTCCTTTTTCAAATAAACTATATGGAGTAGAAGGAGCTTATGCGACTATCTTAACCATGGGTGCGATTGGCTCAATTATAGGAGCACTGATAGCAAATAAATTTAAATCAAGTATGAATACACTTTTGTTCTTATTGATTTTAACAGGAGTAGGAGTTTTCATGATGGGTTTGCCACTGCCCAATATTTTAACCTTTTCTGGAAACCTGATTTGTGAACTCTTTATGACGATTTTTAATATTCACTTCTTTACACAGGTACAGACCAAGATTGATGGAGAATATCTGGGTAGGGTATTGAGTACCATTTTTACACTGGCAATTCTCTTTATGCCGATTGCGAAAGGTTTGATAACCTTTCTTCCAAGTGTCCATCTTTATTCTTTCTTGATTATTGGACTTGGAGTTGTAGCCTTATCTTTCTTAGCTCTCGGATATGTTCGAACTCATTTTGAAAAAGAGACATAAGTTTGCTTGGACTTCAAAAATAATTCCAATCTAAGTGTTTTTTTCGCCCTTCTCGTTTGTGAGAAGGGCTTAATTTATGGTAAAATAGTTTTATGAATAAAAGAATGAATGAGTTGGTCGCCTTGCTCAATCGCTATGCGACTGAGTACTATACCAGCGATAATCCCTCGGTTTCAGACAGTGAGTATGATCGCCTTTACCGAGAGTTGGTCGAGTTAGAAACTGCCTATCCAGATCAAGTGCTAGCAGACAGTCCTACCCATCGTGTTGGTGGCAAGGTTTTAGATGGTTTTGAAAAATACAGTCATCAGTATCCTCTTTATAGTTTGCAGGATGCTTTTTCACGTGAGGAGCTTGAAGCTTTTGATGCGCGTGTTCGTAAGGAAGTGGCTCATCCGACCTATATTTGTGAGCTGAAAATCGATGGTTTGTCTATCTCGCTGACTTATGAAAAGGGGATTTTAGTTGTTGGTGCAACACGTGGAGACGGTTCTGTTGGGGAGAATATAACAGAAAATCTTAAGCGTGTTAAGGACATTCCTTTGACCTTGCCAGAAGAACTAGATATCACAGTTCGTGGGGAATGTTACATGCCACGCGCTTCTTTTGACCAGGTTAACCAAGCTCGCCAAGAAAATGGAGAGCCTGAATTTGCCAATCCTCGTAATGCGGCAGCAGGCACCCTGCGACAGTTGGATACAGCAGTAGTTGCCAAGCGCAATCTTGCGACTTTCCTCTATCAAGAAGCCAGCCCTTCAACTCGTGATAGTCAAGAAAAGGTTTTGAAGCACCTTGAACAACTAGGTTTTGTGGTCAATCCAAAGCGAATCTTGGCTGAAAATATAGATGAAATCTGGGATTTTATTCAAAAAGTAGGACAGGAACGGGAAAACCTGCCTTATGATATCGATGGAGTGGTAATCAAGGTAAACGACCTAGCAAGTCAAGAAGAACTTGGTTTTACCGTTAAGGCTCCAAAGTGGGCAGTGGCCTACAAGTTCCCAGCTGAAGAAAAAGAAGCTCAACTCTTATCAGTTGATTGGACAGTTGGCCGTACGGGTGTTGTAACCCCAACAGCCAATCTAACACCAGTACAACTAGCTGGTACAACTGTTAGCCGTGCGACCCTACACAATGTGGATTATATTGCTGAAAAAGATATCCGCAAAGACGACACGGTTATCGTCTATAAGGCTGGGGACATCATTCCTGCTGTTTTACGTGTAGTAGAGTCCAAACGGGTTTCTGAAGAAAAACTAGATATCCCTACAAACTGCCCAAGTTGTAACTCTGACTTGTTGCACTTTGAAGATGAAGTGGCTCTCCGTTGTATCAATCCGCGTTGCCCTGCTCAAATCATGGAAGGCTTGATTCACTTTGCTTCTCGTGATGCTATGAATATTACAGGCCTTGGTCCTTCTATTGTTGAGAAACTCTTTGCTGCCAATTTAGTAAAGGATGTGGCGGATATTTACCGTTTGAAAGAAGAAGATTTCCTCCTTTTAGAAGGGGTTAAGGAAAAGTCTGCTGGTAAACTCTATCATGCTATTCAAGCATCAAAGGAAAACTCTGCCGAAAAGCTCTTGTTTGGTTTGGGAATTCGCCATGTCGGAAGCAAGGCTAGTCAGCTGTTACTTCAACATTTTCATTCAATCGAAAATCTGGCTCAGGCAGATTCAGATGAAGTGGCTAGTATTGAAAGTCTGGGTAGTGTGATTGCCAAGAGTCTTCAGACATATTTTGCGACAGAAGGCTCTGAAATTCTCCTCAAAGAATTGAAAGAAGCTGGGGTCAATCTGGACTATAAAGGACAGACGGTAGTGGCAGATGCGGCCTTGTCAGGTTTGACCGTTGTATTGACTGGAAAATTGGAACGGCTCAAGCGCTCAGAAGCTAAAAATAAACTCGAAAGTTTGGGTGCTAAAGTGACTGGCAGTGTTTCTAAAAAGACCGACCTCGTCGTGGCAGGTGCAGATGCTGGAAGTAAACTTCAAAAAGCACAAGAACTTGGTATTGAAGTTCGAGATGAAGCTTGGCTCGAAAGTTTGTAAAGAATAGTAGAAGGCTAGATGTTAGATAGTCTGAAACTGTCTATCCTGAAGTGTTTTGACATGAATTGAGTCTATCTTGAGTCAGAAATTAAATTGCTGAATCTATCAGCACCACATAAAAAATTAAATTAAAATTAGAAATTAGGAAAAGAAATGTTAAATTACCCTGTAGTCATCCATTTTCATCGAAAAAACGGGGATTATGCAGCCTGTTCATTTAGTAGAAAACAGGCGGACAATGTTGAAAAATTGTATTATGAAAATAACTTTTTTGGAGCAAAGTTCTCCTTCACAGTTACAAGTCAAGAAAAGTTAGAAAACCTGAAGTTTTCTGTCGAGATTGATGGGACAGTTAAGGAATATTCCGTGCGTTATAACTACTATCCGCTTCTGACAGAAGTTTGGATTTTAGAGGGCGACGAGACTGTTTATTATTCTGAAAACCCAGCCATTGCTAGTCCTTACTACAAAGATCAAAATCCATTTGCTTTTGATAGAGCAATACATAGCGCTAGTTTTGATCACCACTGGGGCTACCAAGGAGAACTAGGTTACAGTCTTTCAGATTATCAGACTAGCTTTAAACTTTGGGCTCCTACGGCTACTGCTGTACAGGTGGTTGTCTACGAAAATACCAGCAACGACGCTCCGATTTGGAAAACCTTTAATCTAGAGCGTGGTAATAGCTATTCATACAGTCATAAGTACAATACCATTGGTGTTTGGAGTCTAGACTTAGATGAAAATCTTGCTGGCAAGGCTTATCAGTATCAGATTGACTTTCCTCACCACCAGACTGTGACGAGAGATCCTTACACGATTGCCACAAGTCCTGACGGCAAACGTTCCGTAATTCTTTCTCATCAAGACAGACAAGTAGAAGGATTTGTGGTCAAACATGGAACAGAAGCGCCTTGGCGTTTGGAAAATCCATGTAAAGCAGTTATCTGTGAAATGCATATCCGAGATTTAACCAAATCTCCGACCTCTGGAGTTGCAGAGCATCTCCGTGGAACCTTCCTTGGTGCTGCCCAGACTGGAACTGTAAACCAATTCGGACAAGCAACCGCCTTTGACTATATCAAAGAACTTGGCTGCAACTATGTTCAACTCCAGCCTATCTTTGATCGCCATAAGGAATACGATGAGGATGGAAATGTAACCTATAACTGGGGTTATGACCCTCAAAACTACAATGCACCAGAACCAAGTTTTTCTAGTAATCCAGATGATCCAGGGCAGGTCATTCGTGATTTGAAGACCATGGTTCAAGCCTATCACGATGCGGGGATTGGTGTCATTATGGACGTGGTTTATAATCACACCTTTTCAACGGTTGATGCACCTTTCCAAACAACTGTCCCTGATTACTACTATCGTATGAATCCAGACGGTACCTTCCAGAATGGAACAGGTGTTGGAAATGAAACAGCCAGTGAACACGAAATGTTCCGCAAGTACATGATTGATTCTCTTCTATACTGGGTACAGGAATACAATATTGACGGCTTCCGTTTTGACTTGATGGGTATTCATAATGTCAAAACCATGCAAGCGATTCGTTGGGCGCTAGATGAGGTTGATCCCCGTATTATCACTTATGGAGAAGGCTGGGATATGGGAACAGGTCTTGCACCTTATGATAAGGCCAAGAAGGATAATGCCTACCAAATGCCAAATATCGGATTCTTCAATGATAATCAGCGTGATGCGGTCAAAGGAGGAGAAGTTTATGGTGCAATCAAGTCAGGATTTGTAAGTGGTGCAGCCACTGAACCAATCATTGCCAAGGCCATTCTTGGTAGCCGAGAATTGGGTTCTTATCTCAGTCCAAACCAGGTTCTCAACTATGTTGAAGCCCATGACAATTACAATCTTCATGATTTGTTGGCGACTCTTCATCCTGATCAAAGTTCAGACCAGATTATGCGCAAGGTTGAGACGGCGACAGTAATGAACCTTCTCATGCAAGGAATGTCCTTTATGGAAATTGGCCAAGAATTTGGTCGAACCAAATTAATTCCGACGGGTGAACATGGACAACTCACTTCGGCAGACCGAGAACGTGCTATGAATAGTTACAACGCTCCTGACAGTGTTAACCAAATAAACTGGGATTTAATCAATGAAAGACAAGAAAGCATTGACTTTGTCCGTCAAATTATTCGACTGAAAACACAGACTAGCGCCTTTTCTTATCCTACATACGAAGAAGTTTACCGTCATGTCTTTGTTCACACAGCTGCAGAAAATAGCGGATGGATTGTTTACGAGATTCACGGGGGGCCAGAACATCTATTGGTAGTATTCAATGCCAAGGGAACTTCCTTATACTTTGAAAATGCAGGAAATCTAGAAATGCTTGTGACCAATAGTCGTTCGAAACAAGAAAATGTCATTGATGATACTAGTGTCGCAGTGCTAAAAGTACTCTCTTAAATGCATAAACTAAAAAGGGTTAGATTGTCTAATCCTTTTTATCATTTATAAGTTTTCAATGAAGATTAGAATCAAGTTTCAAATAGTTTGAAAAACCAAGCTTGTGAAAATAATCTCAAAAAAATTGCAAAAAGGGTTGTAATTTTCTGAAAATTTGGTAAAATATATCTTAATCATTTTCAGGAGGACGAGAATTTGACAAGATATCAGAATTTAGTAAATGGAAAATGGAAATCAGCTGAAAAAGAAATTACGATTTATTCACCAATAAACCAAGAAGAATTAGGGACTGTTCCAGCTATGACTCAGGCAGAAGTAGATGAGGCTATGAAAGCTGCGCGTGCAGCCCTGCCAGCTTGGCGAGCTTTATCAGCAGTTGAACGTGCGGCTTATTTGCACAAAACAGCAGCTATTTTAGAACGTGATAAGGAAGAAATTGGTACTATACTTGCCAAAGAAGTGGCAAAGGGAATTAAAGCAGCTATTGGAGAAGTGGTGCGTACCGCAGACTTGATTCGCTATGCTGCTGAGGAAGGTCTCCGTATCACTGGACAAGCAATGGAAGGTGGCGGTTTTGAAGCAGCAAGTAAAAATAAATTGGCCGTTGTTCGTCGCGAGCCAGTTGGTGTCGTGCTGGCTATCGCTCCCTTTAATTATCCAGTTAATTTATCTGCTTCTAAAATTGCACCTGCCTTGATTGCAGGGAATGTAGTCATGTTTAAGCCACCAACACAAGGTTCTATTTCTGGGCTCTTGTTGGCTAAAGCGTTTGAAGAAGCAGGGATTCCGGCTGGTGTTTTCAATACCATTACGGGTCGTGGTTCAGAAATTGGGGATTATATCATTGAACACAAAGAAGTCAACTTCATCAACTTTACAGGTTCAACTCCTATCGGAGAACGTATTGGTCGTTTAGCTGGTATGCGTCCAATCATGTTGGAGCTTGGTGGGAAAGATGCAGCTCTTGTACTAGAAGATGCAGATTTGGAACATGCTGCTAAACAAATCGTTGCGGGAGCCTTTAGCTACTCAGGACAACGTTGCACGGCCATTAAACGTGTCATTGTTCTAGAAAGCGTTGCAGATAAATTAGCTACTTTGCTTCAAGCAGAGGTTGCTAAATTAACAGTTGGTGACCCATTTGACAATGCTGATATTACACCTGTTATTGACAATGATTCAGCCGACTTCATCTGGGGCTTGATTGAGGATGCACAAGAAAAAGGTGCTCAGGCTCTTACACCAATTAAACGTGAGGGTAATCTTCTCTGGCCTGTGCTTTTTGACCAAGTTACAAAAGATATGAAAGTAGCATGGGAAGAGCCATTTGGTCCTGTTTTACCAATTATCCGTGTGGCTAGCGTAGAAGAAGCTATTGCCTTTGCCAACGAATCTGAATTCGGACTTCAATCCTCAGTATTTACAAATGATTTCAAAAAGGCCTTTGAAATCGCTGAAAAACTTGAAGTGGGCACGGTCCACATTAATAATAAAACCCAGCGTGGTCCAGATAATTTCCCATTCCTTGGTGTCAAAGGTTCTGGTGCTGGTGTTCAAGGAATTAAATATAGTATTGAAGCGATGACAAATGTCAAATCCATTGTTTTTGATGTGAAATGAAAGATAAAATCAGGAGATTCGTTTCCTGATTTATTTTTTTACTTAAAATTATATTTTTGTTAGCTAAATAACGAACTTTATGATAGTATTATAAAAAACAATTCGTTTTCAAAGCGTTTCTGAAAATTTCCTGATTTACAAGTGAACACATCAGTGAATTTGTTGAAGACTTTCAAAAGATTTTTTTGCAAATTCCGTAATTTACTTGAATCTTCCCTAAAAAGGTAGTATAATAAATCTATAGAAAACGCTTACAGAAATAGGAGGGTGTATGGATAAGAATAATGCTTTAAAAACCTTTATGACAGGTGAAAATTTTCACCTCCAGCACTATCTGGGAGCTCATAGGGAAGAAAAAAATGGAGAGTATGGCTATACTTTTCGTGTGTGGGCGCCTAATGCTCAGGCTGTTCACTTGGTAGGGGATTTCACCAATTGGGTTGAAAATCAAATTCTGATGGAACGGAATGAATTTGGAGTCTGGGAAGTCTTTACCAGTCTTGCTCAAGAAGGCCAAATTTATAAGTACCATATCACACGTGCAAATGGTCATCAGCTGATGAAGATTGACCCTTTGGCTGTACGATATGAGGCACGACCTGGTACTGGGGCTATTTTAACAGATATTCCAGAAAAGAAATGGAAGGATGGTCTCTGGCTAGCCCGTAGAAAACGCTTGAGCTTTGAAGAGCGTCCGGTCAATATTTACGAGGCTCATGCTGGCTCTTGGAAGAGAAATCCTGATGGCAGCCCCTATAGTTTTGCTCAATTGAAAGATGAACTCATTCCTTACTTGGTTGAGATGAATTATACTCACATTGAGTTTATGCCCCTGATGTCTCACCCACTAGGTTTGAGTTGGGGCTATCAGCTTATGGGTTACTTTGCTCTAGAGCATGCCTATGGTCGTCCTGAAGAGTTTCAAGATTTTGTTGAGGAATGTCACTTAAACAATATAGGTGTTATTGTAGACTGGGTACCTGGTCACTTTACTATCAATGATGATGCCTTGGCCTATTATGATGGAACACCGACTTTTGAATACCAAGACCATAATAAGGCTCATAACTACGGTTGGGGAGCACTCAATTTTGACCTTGGAAAGAATGAAGTCCAGTCTTTCTTGATTTCTAGTATTAAGTTTTGGATTGATTTTTATCATTTAGATGGTATTCGCGTGGATGCGGTTAGCAACATGCTCTATCTTGACTACGATGATGCTCCATGGACACCTAATAAAGATGGTGGTAATCTCAACTATGAAGGTTATTATTTCCTTCAACGCTTGAATGATGTGATTAAACAAGCTCATCCAGACGTTATGATGATAGCTGAGGAAAGTTCATCAGCTACTCAGATTACTGACACCAAGGATTCAGATGGTCTAGGATTTGACTACAAATGGAATATGGGTTGGATGAATGACATCCTCCGTTTCTATGAAGAAGATCCGATTTACCGTAAATATGACTTTAATCTGGTGACTTTCAGCTTTATGTATGTCTTCAAGGAGAATTATCTCTTACCATTCTCGCATGATGAAGTGGTTCATGGTAAGAAGAGTATGATGCATAAGATGTGGGGAGATCGTTATAATCAATTCGCAGGCTTACGCAATCTTTACACTTACCAAATTTGTCACCCTGGTAAGAAATTGCTTTTCATGGGTAGCGAATACGGCCAATTCCTAGAATGGAAATCTGAAGAACAGTTGGAATGGTCTAACCTAGAAGACCCAATGAATGTGAAGATGAAGTATTTTACATCTCAGCTAAACAAGTTCTACAAAGATCACCGCTGTCTGTGGGAAATTGATACCAGCTATGATGGCATTGAAATTATTGATGCGGATAATCGAGACCAGAGTGTTCTTACCTTCATCCGTAAGGGTAAGAAGGACGACATGCTAGTCTGCGTCTTTAATATGGCACCTGTTGAACGAAAAGATTTTACAATCGGACTTCCTGTTGCAGGGATCTATGAAGAAGTCTGGAATACTGAGTTAGAAGAGTGGGGAGGCGTCTGGAAAGAGCATAATCAAACTGTTCAAACGCAAGAAGGACTATGGAAGGATTATGAGCAGACCTTGACCTTTACCCTACCGGCTATGGGAGCAAGTATATGGAAAATCAAACGTCGCTTGAAACCTACTAAAACCGTCACAAGTAAAAACCAAAAAGGAGTAGAAAATGAAGAATGAAATGTTAGCTTTGATTCTTGCCGGTGGGCAAGGAACTCGTCTCGGTAAACTCACTCAGAGCATCGCAAAACCAGCTGTGCAATTTGGTGGGCGCTACCGTATCATTGACTTTGCTCTTTCAAACTGTGCCAACTCAGGTATCAACAATGTTGGAGTTATTACACAGTACCAACCACTTGCTCTCAACAACCATATCGGGAACGGTTCAAGCTGGGGACTAGACGGTATCAATTCTGGTGTCTCTATTCTTCAACCTTATTCTGCAAGCGAAGGAAATCGTTGGTTTGAGGGGACTAGCCACGCTATTTACCAAAATATTGATTATATCGACAGTGTCAACCCTGAGTATGTCTTAATTCTCTCTGGGGACCACATCTATAAAATGGACTATGATGATATGCTCCAGTCACACAAGGATAATAATGCAAGTTTGACAGTAGCAGTTCTTGATGTTCCTCTTAAGGAAGCTAGCCGTTTTGGTATCATGAATACAGATGCAAACAATCGTATTGTTGAATTTGAAGAAAAACCAGCTCAACCTAAATCTACCAAAGCTTCTATGGGGATCTATATCTTTGATTGGCAACGTCTCCGCAATATGCTTGTTGCTGCTGAAAAGAGCAATGTCGATATGTCAGACTTTGGTAAAAATGTCATTCCAAATTACCTTGAGTCAGGTGAAAGTGTCTATGCATATGAGTTTAATGGCTACTGGAAAGATGTTGGTACGATTGAGTCACTTTGGGAAGCTAACATGGAATATATTTCACCAGAAAATGCCTTGGATAGCCGTAACCGTCAATGGAAGATTTACTCAAGAAACTTAATTTCACCACCAAACTTCCTTGGGGCAAATGCTCATGTGGAAGATTCCTTGGTTGTCGATGGCTGTTTCGTAGATGGAACTGTTAAACATTCTATCCTCTCAACAGGTGCGCAAGTTCGCGAAGGGGCAGAAGTTCTTGATTCAGTTATCATGAGTGGAGCTATTATTGGACACGGGGCTAAAATCAAACGTGCCATTATTGGTGAAGGTGCAGTTATTTCTGATGGTGTCGAAATTGATGGAACAGAAGAAGTACAGGTTGTAGGATATGATGAAGTAGTGGGGGTAGCAACAGATGAAGATTGATAAATATTCTGCCATTTTAGGAAACACAGTTGGTTTTCATGATATGTCAACACTGACAGACCACCGTCCAGTAGCTAGTTTGCCATTTGGTGGTAAATATCGCTTGATCGACTTCCCGCTTTCAAGTCTTGCTAATGCTGGTGTCCGTAGTATTTTTGGTATTTTCCAACAAGACAATATCAGTTCAGTCTTTGACCATATCCGTTCTGGGCGTGAGTGGGGATTGTCAACTCTTCTTAGCCACTACTATCTAGGTATTTACAATACCCGTGTGGAAAGTAGTACAGTTGGAAAAGAATACTACCAACAGCTTCTTACTTATTTGAAACGTTCTGGCTCAAACCAAACAGTATCACTTAACTGTGATGTTTTGATTAATATTGATCTGAACCAAGTATTCCACCTACACAGTGCAAATAAGGGGCCTATCACTGTAGTTTATAAAAAACTACCTAAAAAAGATATTTCAGAAGTAAATGCAATCTTGGAAGTGGATGAAACAGACCATGTTCGTTCTCACAAACTCTTTGATAGTAAATCAACAGATGAAGTTTACAATATGTCTACAGATATCTTTGTCGTTGATACACCGTGGTTGATTGAACGCTTAGAAGAAGAAGCTAAGAAAGAACATCCAGAGAAATTGCGTTATGTTTTACGGGATTTAGCTGCAAAAGAAGGGGCTTTTGCCTACGAGTACACAGGTTATCTAGCAAATATTCATTCTGTAGAGTCTTATTACAAAGCTAACAAAGATATGCTTGAATCACAAAAATTCTACTCTCTCTTCTCACCAAATCAAAAGATTTATACAAAGATCAAGAATGAAGAACCGACCTACTATGCTAACACATCGAAGGTAAGCACGTCTCAGTTTGCTTCTGGTAGTATCATTGAGGGGGAAGTGGCTAATTCTGTTCTATCACGTAATATTCATGTGCATAAGGATAGCTTGGTTAAAGATAGCATCTTATTCCCTCGTGTTGTTATTGGAGAAGGTGCTCAGGTAGAATATGCTATTTTGGACAAGGGTGTTGAAGTTGCGGATGGCGTTGTGATCCGTGGAACTGCAGAACATCCAGTCGTCGTTAAGAAAGGTGCTAAAGTAACAGAGGATATTCATTCATGAAAATTTTATTTGTAGCAGCTGAGGGTGCACCCTTTTCAAAAACAGGTGGTTTGGGAGACGTCATTGGCGCTCTTCCTAAATCACTGGTAAAAGCGGGACATGAAGTTGCAGTAATTTTACCCTACTATGACATGGTAGAGGCTAAATTTGGAAATCAGATTGAAGATGTTCTTCATTTTGAGGTGAGTGTTGGTTGGCGCAGGCAGTACTGTGGAATTAAGAAAACAGTCTTAAACGGTGTGACCTTCTACTTTATTGACAATCAATATTATTTCTTCCGTGGGCATGTTTACGGTGATTTTGATGACGGAGAACGCTTTGCTTTCTTCCAACTGGCTGCCATTGAGGCTATGGAAAGAATTGACTTTATTCCTGACCTTCTCCATGTTCATGACTACCATACAGCTATGATTCCTTTCTTGTTGAAGGAAAAATACCGTTGGATTCAAGCCTATGAGGGCATTAAAACAGTTTTAACCATTCATAATTTGGAATTCCAGGGACAATTTTCAGAAGGAATGTTGGGTGATTTGTTTGGAGTTGGCTTTGAACGTTACGCTGATGGCACCCTTCGCTGGAACAACTGTCTGAACTGGATGAAGGCAGGTATTCTCTATGCGGATCGTGTTTCAACTGTCTCGCCTAGCTATGCCCATGAAATTATGACCAGTCAGTTTGGATGTAGCTTGGATCAGATTCTTCGAATGGAGTCTGGTAAGGTATCTGGTATCGTGAATGGGATTGATGCTGACCTGTATAATCCTCAGACGGATGCTCTTTTAGACTATCATTTCAATCAGGAAGATTTGTCTGGGAAGGCCCAAAACAAGGCAAAATTGCAAGAAAGAGTTGGTTTGCCAGTTAGAGCTGATGTTCCACTGGTGGGAATTGTTTCTCGTTTGACACGTCAAAAAGGTTTTGATGTGGTGGTCGAAAGTCTTCACCATATCTTGCAAAATGATGTTCAGATTGTTCTTTTGGGAACTGGAGATCCAGCTTTTGAAGGAGCTTTCGCATGGTTTGCTCAAATCTATCCAGACAAGCTATCAGCAAATATCACTTTTGATGTCAAACTTGCTCAAGAAATCTATGCTGCTTGCGACCTCTTCCTCATGCCGAGTCGTTTTGAACCTTGCGGCTTATCTCAAATGATGGCTATGCGCTACGGAACCTTGCCATTGGTCCATGAAGTTGGTGGCTTGCGAGATACCGTTCGCGCTTTCAATCCAATCGAAGGAAGCGGTACTGGCTTTAGCTTTGACAATCTATCTCCTTACTGGTTAAATTGGACTTTCCAAACAGCTTTGGACCTGTATAGAAACCACCCAGACGTTTGGAGAAATCTACAAAAACAAGCTATGGAGTGTGATTTCTCATGGGATACAGCCTGCAAGTCATACCTAGACTTGTACCAAAGCTTAGTTAACTAATAGATAAAATCGTATGATGACTTCATACGATTTTTAGGCTATTTAGAGAGGAGAAGTGATGTCTCAAGTAAAAGGTTTGTGTGTTATGGATGTTGATGGAACCTTAATCCTAGAAGAAGTGATTGATTTGTTGGGTAGAGAGGCAGGTTGTGAGGAGGAAATTTCGCAGATTACAAGTCGGGCAATGAGAGGAGAGTTAGACTTTGACAGCAGTTTAAGAAAAAGAGTTTCCTTGTTGGAAGGTCTTCCTGTTTCTGTATTTGAGAAAGTTTTCAACTCCATTCATCTCTCGCCAAATGCCCAGAAATTTATCTCTATTCTCCAAAAGAATGGAATCCTAGTCGGTCTGGTGTCCGGTGGTTTTACACCAATAGTTGAGAGATTAGCAAAATTCCTTAGTATTTCCTATTTCTCTGCTAATCAACTTGAAGTCAAAGACGGTCTTCTAACAGGAACATTAGTTGGACAAATTATCAGTCCCCAGGTCAAAAAAGAGACTCTGGAAAAATGGAGAGAGAAACTAAAACTTCCTAAAGAAAGAACAGTTGCAATCGGTGATGGGGCCAATGATTTATTGATGTTGAAGTCATCAGGACTAGGAATTGCCTTTTGTGCCAAAGAAGTACTTAAAAAAGAAATACCGAATCATGTTGACAAGAGGGATTTTTTAGAAGTTCTTCCTTTGATTGACTGGTTAGAATGAGGGAAAATATGAAGATTGTAATTGCACCAGATTCATTTAAGGAAAGCTTGTCCGCTCAACAAGTAGCTGAAGCAATAAAAAGAGGCTTCCAACAATCGATAGCAGATGTAGAATGTCTCCTCTGTCCTGTTGGTGATGGTGGCGAAGGTACAGTAGATGCTATTCGGCATTCTATTGA
This sequence comes from Streptococcus bouchesdurhonensis, assembly GCF_948472335.1. The sequence goes on from NZ_CAOKTW010000001.1 coordinate 70,880, forward strand.
CCTTGAAGAAAAATGGATCAAAGTTACAGGACCTTTTGGACAAAAAGAAGCCATGCGCTATTTTCAAAAAGGGGGACTGGCACTATTTGAAGTGGCTGATTTAGTTGGCCTTGAAAAAATTCCGCTAGAGAAACGAAATCCACTGCAAATCCAAACTTGTGGAATAGGGGAATTGATTCGTTATCTCATTGCTCAAGGGATTAAAGATATCTATATCGGTGTTGGTGGCACAGCCAGTAATGACGGAGGAATTGGGATCGCTGCTGGTTTAGGTTATCGATTTTATGATAAGGATGGAAATGTCTTGCCGGCTTGCGGTCAATCCTTATTGAACTTAGCTTCTGTTTCAACAGAAAATCGCTATGAAATTCCAGAAGATGTTCAAATTCGTATTTTAGCAGATGTCGTAAGTCCCTTATGTGGTCATCAAGGTGCGACCTACACTTTTGGAAAGCAAAAAGGTTTACATCCTACTATGTTTGCAGTCGTAGATCAGGCAATCCAAGATTTTTATGAAAAAGCCTCACCTGTAACATTGGAAATTAAAGGAGCAGGAGCTGGTGGAGGCATTGCTGGCGGTTTGTGTGCCTTTGCTCAAGCAAGTATAGTATCTGGAATTGAGACTTGTTTAGATTTGATTGACTTTGATAAGAAAGTTTCACATGCTGACTTGGTAGTTGTAGGAGAAGGGAGGCTAGATCGTCAAAGCCTAGCAGGTAAAGCGCCTATTGGTGTTGCAAAAAGAACCCCTGTCGGAGTTCCTGTCATTGCTATTTGTGGTAGTCTTGCTGAAGATTTACCTTCCTTACCATTTGAGAATATCCAAGCGGCTTTTTCAATTTTGGAGAAAAGTGAACCTTTAGAAGATAGTTTGAAAAATGCCAGTCTCTATTTGGAGCACACGGCTGCCAATATAGGGCATTTATTAAATATGCGCAAGATCTAGCCAAACCATTTCTTCCAGATGGATGTTTTGGCTGGTTCTTCCTTTTTAACTTCCCAAAGTTTTGCAAAAGCAAGTCGAAGGTCCTTTTCTTCTACTTGTACTGGTGCATTGCTATGGATAATCAGGCCAAAAGGAGAAGAAGTATGCTCTTCAGATACAATAGTAGCTTGACTATCAGTTTCTTTAGCTTCTTTTAAGTAGAAAACTTGCTTGTCAAATTCGACATTTGGTGAAATCTTCACAAATAGTGGTTCTGCTTTTTCCTGAAGGTTTTCTAAAATAGATAAAAAGCCTTTTTCTAACTGAGGGCTATTTGCTGTGTCAATATCTGCATATCCAAGAACTCTTTCCTCAAAAGTGCCAAGATAGCGTCTTTGCTCATCCGGATTTAATTTTGAGCCACCATGAGCTTTTTCAAGTAATTGTTTTGATAAATCTGTCATGAAAACAGTATATCATAAAAGTTAGAATAAAACAGATAAAAGAAAGCGATTACTTTATAAAGTTAAGGAAAATTTGCACAAAGATAACGTTTTTTCTTGAAAAAGGAGGGGTTTTAAGGTATTATAGAGGTGTAAAAAATTTAACTCATAAGGAGAGTAAAAAATGTCAATTATTACTGATGTTTACGCTCGCGAAGTCCTAGACTCACGCGGTAACCCAACACTTGAAGTAGAAGTTTATACTGAATCAGGTGCTTTCGGACGTGGTATGGTTCCATCAGGAGCTTCTACTGGTGAACACGAAGCAGTTGAACTTCGCGACGGTGACAAATCTCGTTACGGTGGTCTTGGTACACAAAAAGCTGTTGACAACGTAAACAACATCATTGCTGAAGCTATCATCGGCTACGATGTACGTGACCAACAAGCTATCGACCGTGCTATGATCGCTCTTGACGGTACTCCTAACAAAGGTAAATTGGGTGCGAACGCAATCCTTGGTGTGTCTATCGCTGTAGCTCGTGCTGCTGCTGACTACCTTGAAATCCCACTTTACAGCTACCTTGGTGGATTCAACACTAAAGTTCTTCCAACTCCAATGATGAACATCATCAACGGTGGTTCTCACTCTGACGCTCCAATTGCTTTCCAAGAGTTCATGATCGTACCTGCTGGTGCGCCATCATTCAAAGAAGCTCTTCGTTGGGGTGCTGAAATCTTCCACGCTCTTAAGAAAATCCTTAAATCTCGTGGTCTTGAAACAGCCGTAGGTGACGAAGGTGGATTCGCTCCTCGTTTTGAAGGAACTGAAGATGGAGTTGAAACTATCCTTGCTGCTATCGAAGCTGCTGGATATGTTCCAGGTAAAGACGTATTTATCGGATTTGACTGTGCTTCATCAGAATTCTACGATAAAGAACGTAAAGTTTACGACTACACTAAATTTGAAGGTGAAGGAGCAGCTGTACGTACTGCTGCAGAACAAATCGACTACCTTGAAGAATTGGTAAACAAATACCCAATCATCACTATCGAAGATGGTATGGATGAAAACGACTGGGACGGTTGGAAAGCTCTTACTGAACGTCTTGGTGGCAAAGTTCAATTGGTTGGTGACGACTTCTTCGTAACAAATACTTCTTACCTTGAAAAAGGTATTGCAGAAGGTGCTGCTAACTCAATCCTTATCAAAGTTAACCAAATCGGTACTCTTACTGAAACATTCGACGCTATCGAAATGGCGAAAGAAGCTGGTTACACTGCCGTTGTATCACACCGTTCAGGTGAAACTGAAGATTCAACAATCGCTGACATCGCAGTTGCAACTAACGCAGGACAAATCAAGACTGGTTCACTTTCACGTACAGACCGTATCGCTAAATACAACCAATTGCTTCGCATCGAAGACCAACTTGGTGAAGTAGCAGAATACCGTGGATTGAAATCATTCTACAACCTTAAAAAATAAAATAGTTCAGTGAACTATTTTATCCCGAACCTTGAAATTCAAAAGTTCGACCGTTGATTTAACAACGTTTTTAGCCCCTCGGATTTTATCCGAAGGGCTATTTTTGTATTTAGGGGGCAAAACATTTCAAGACAGCTCATTTACTAATAAATACGATTCAGCTAATATAATTGAAAATGATGGAAAAAAGGGTGAATTTATGATATACTTTAACGTAGGACCTTTTTAGAAATTTTGAAAGAGTATAAAAAATTTAAAATGAGAAAAATTGTTATCAATGGTGGCTTGCCTCTGCAAGGTGAGATTACCATTAGTGGCGCAAAAAATAGTGTAGTAGCTTTGATTCCAGCTATTATTTTGGCAGATGATGTGGTGACTTTGGATTGTGTTCCAGATATTTCCGATGTTGCTAGTCTTGTCGAAATTATGGAGTTAATGGGGGCTACTGTTAAGCGTTATGACGATGTGTTAGAGATTGATCCAAGAGGTGTTCAAAATATTCCAATGCCTTATGGAAAAATCAATAGTCTTCGTGCATCTTATTATTTTTATGGAAGTCTTTTAGGTCGCTTTGGTGAAGCCACTGTTGGCTTACCTGGTGGATGTGATTTGGGACCTCGCCCTATTGATCTACATCTTAAGGCTTTTGAAGCTATGGGAGCTACTGTTAGCTACGAGGGTGATAACATGAAGTTATCTGCTAAAGATACAGGACTTCACGGCGCAAGTATTTACATGGATACGGTTAGTGTCGGTGCGACGATTAATACGATGATTGCTGCGGTTAAAGCAAATGGTCGTACTATTATTGAAAATGCAGCCCGAGAACCTGAGATTATTGATGTTGCCACTCTCTTAAATAATATGGGTGCTCATATCCGTGGTGCTGGAACCAATATTATCATTATTGATGGTGTTGACAGATTACACGGAACCCGTCATCAGGTGATTCCAGACCGTATTGAAGCAGGAACATATATTTCTTTAGCTGCTGCAGTCGGTAAGGGAATTCGTATTAATAATGTTCTTTATGAACACTTAGAAGGATTCATCGCTAAGTTGGAAGAAATGGGAGTGAGAATGACTGTATCGGAGGACAGTATTTTTGTCGAAGAACAGTCTAATTTGAAAGCAATCAATATTAAGACAGCTCCTTACCCAGGCTTTGCTACTGACTTGCAACAACCAATTACTCCTCTCTTGTTAACAGCAGAGGGTCGTGGTACCATTATTGATACCATTTATGAAAAACGAGTAAACCATGTTTTTGAACTAGCAAAGATGGACGCAGATATTACGACTACAAACGACCATATTTTATATACTGGTGGCCGTAGTTTACGTGGTGCAAATGTAAAAGCTACTGACCTTAGAGCTGGGGCCGCACTTGTCATTGCTGGTTTAATGGCTGAAGGCAAAACTGAAATTACAAATATTGAGTTCATCTTACGTGGTTATTCAGATATTATTGAAAAATTACGTAATCTAGGAGCGGATATTACACTTGTTGAAGAATAAACCGTAGAGGTGTTTATGAATATTTGGACCAAATTAGCAATGTTTTCTTTTTTTGAAACGGATCGCTTGTATTTGCGTCCTTTCTTTTTTAATGATAATCTGGACTTCCATGAGATAGCTTCAAATCCAGAAAATCTCCAATTTATTTTCCCGACTCAAGCAAGTTTGGAAGAAAGTCAATATGCAATGGCCAATTATTTTATGAAATCTCCATTAGGAGTATGGGCTATTTGTGACAAGAAAACTGAAAAAATGATTGGTTCAATTAAGTTTGAAAAGCTAGATGAAATTAAAAAAGAAGCAGAACTTGGTTATTTTTTAAGAAGAGATTCATGGTCTCAAGGTTTTATGACAGAAGTTGTTAAAAAACTTTGTCAGCTTTCTTTTGAGGAATTTGGTTTAAAACAATTATCTATTATAACCCATCTCGAAAATGAAGCCAGTCAACGAGTTGCTCTTAAGGCTGGATTTCGCTTGATTCGTCAGTTTAAAGGAAGTGATCGCTATACGAGGAAAATGCGTGATTATCTTGAGTTTCGCTTTGTAAAGGGAGAAATTAATGAGTAAACACCAAGAAATTCTAAGTTATTTGGAAGAATTACCGGTTGGTAAAAGGGTCAGTGTTCGAAGCATTTCCAACCATCTAGGAGTAAGTGATGGAACGGCCTATCGCGCTATCAAGGAAGCGGAAAATCGTGGAATAGTAGAGACTCGACCAAGAAGTGGTACTATTCGTGTTAAATCTCAGAAAGTTGCTATCGAAAGATTAACATTTGCTGAAATTGCAGAAGTGACTTCTTCTGAGGTTTTGGCTGGGCAAGAAGGTTTAGAGAGAGAATTTAGTAAATTTTCAATCGGTGCCATGACTGAACAAAATATCTTGTCCTACCTTCACGATGGTGGGCTCCTGATTGTCGGAGATCGTACGCGTATCCAATTACTAGCGCTGGAAAATGAAAATGCAGTTCTGGTTACAGGTGGATTTCAGGTTCATGATGATGTGCTTAAACTGGCCAATCAAAAAGGAATTCCAGTTCTGAGAAGTAAGAATGACACTTTTACCATTGCGACCATGATAAATAAAGCCCTGTCAAATGTACAAATCAAGACTGATATTCTGACAGTTGAGAAACTTTATCGCCCAAGTCATGAGTATGGTTTTTTGAGAGAGACTGACACTGTTAAAGATTATTTGGACTTGGTACGTAAGAATCGTAGCAGTCGTTTCCCTGTTATTAATCAACATCAGGTCGTTGTTGGGGTTGTTACTATGAGAGATGCGGGTGATAAGTCACCAAGTACCACAATTGATAAGGTCATGTCTCGTAGTCTATTTTTGGTTGGATTATCGACAAATATTGCCAATGTGAGTCAACGGATGATTGCAGAAGACTTTGAAATGGTACCGGTTGTTCGGAATAATCAAACCTTGCTTGGAGTTGTGACACGACGAGATGTCATGGAGAAGATGAGTCGTTCCCAAGTTTCGGCTCTACCAACTTTTTCTGAGCAGATTGGTCAAAAACTTTCTTACCACCATGATGAAGTAGTCATTACAGTGGAACCCTTTATGCTTGAGAAAAACGGAGTTTTGGCTAATGGTGTATTGGCAGAAATTCTGACCCACATGACCCAAGATTTAGTTGTTAATAGTGGTCGTAATCTTATTATTGAGCAGATGCTAATCTACTTTTTGCAGGCTGTTCAGATTGATGATATACTGCGCATTCAAGCACGCATTATCCATCATACTAGACGATCAGCTATTATTGACTACGATATTTATCATGGTCATCAGATTGTTTCAAAAGCTAATATAACCGTTAAAATTAATTAGAAACTAGGAGAAAAAATGATAACATTAAAATCAGCTCGTGAAATCGAAGCTATGGATAAGGCCGGTGATTTTTTAGCAAGTATCCATATTGGCTTGCGTGATTTGATTAAGCCTGGCGTAGATATGTGGGAAGTTGAAGAATACGTTCGCCGTCGTTGTAAGGAAGAAAATTTCCTTCCGCTTCAGATTGGAGTTGACGGTGCCATGATGGACTATCCTTATGCTACCTGTTGCTCTCTTAATGATGAAGTGGCTCATGCTTTCCCTCGTCACTATATCTTGAAAGATGGTGATTTGCTCAAAGTTGATATGGTTTTGGGAGGTCCAATTGCTAAATCTGACCTGAATGTCTCAAAATTAAACTTCAACAATGTTGAGCAAATGAAAAAATACACTCAGAGCTATTCTGGTGGCCTAGCAGACTCTTGTTGGGCTTATGCTGTTGGTACACCGTCCGAAGAAGTGAAAAACTTGATGGATGTAACCAAAGAAGCTATGTACAAGGGTATTGAGCAAGCCGTCATTGGGAATCGTATCGGTGATATTGGTGCAGCCATTCAAGAATACGCTGAAAGTCGTGGTTACGGTGTAGTGCGTGATTTGGTTGGTCATGGTGTTGGCCCAACTATGCATGAAGAACCAATGGTTCCTAACTATGGTGTTGCTGGTCGTGGACTCCGTCTTCGTGAAGGAATGGTCTTGACTATTGAACCAATGATCAATACAGGTGACTGGGAAATTGATACAGATATGAAGACCGGTTGGGCGCATAAGACCATTGACGGTGGCCTATCTTGTCAATATGAACACCAATTCGTGATTACAAAAGATGGTCCTGTTATCTTGACTAGCCAAGGTGAAGAAGGAACTTATTAATAAAAAGTGAAAAGGCTGCTGGAAGTTGATTTTATAAAGAATTTACTAGAACTTTTCATAATAAAGCGCATTGTATCAAGTTTTAAGGGCTGATGTGATGCGTTTTTCTGATTTCAAGATCCTTACGTCAATCTCTTGTACGTTATGTTGATTTTAAAAACAAAATTCTTCTAAAATGCTACACTTCAGCTTAAAAAAACGACATTTCAGATTTTCTGGTTTAGAAATAGCTATCACTATGATATAATTATTTTATGATTATTACTATTCCTATAAAAAATCAAAAAGATATTGGCACACCATCCGATTCGGTCGTTGTTCTCGGCTATTTTGATGGTATACATAAGGGACATCAAGAACTATTTCGTGTTGCCAATAAGGCTGCGAGAAAGGATTTATTGCCTATCGTAGTTATGACCTTTAATGAATCTCCAAAGATTGCTTTAGAGCCTTATCATCCGGATTTGTTTTTGCATATTTTGAACCCTGCTGAACGTGAGAGAAAATTAAAGCGTGAAGGTGTAGAAGAATTGTATCTCCTTGATTTTAGTAGCAAATTTGCTAGTCTCACAGCAGAAGAATTTTTTGCGACTTATATCAAGGCTATGAATGCCAAAATTATTGTTGCAGGTTTTGATTATACATTTGGTTCTGACAAAAAAACGGCAGAAGATTTAAAGAATTACTTTGATGGAGAGGTTATCATTGTCCCACCTGTAGAAGATGAGAAAGGAAAGATTAGTTCAACTCGTATCCGTCAAGCTATTTTAGATGGCAATGTGAAAGAAGCAGGAGAACTTTTGGGGGCACCGCTTCCATCCAGAGGTATGGTGGTTCATGGTAACGCTCGTGGTCGTACGATTGGTTATCCAACAGCTAATTTGGTACTTTTAGACCGTACTTATATGCCAGCAGATGGTGTTTATGTTGTTGATGTTGAAATTCAAAGACAGAAGTATCGCGCTATGGCTAGTGTTGGAAAAAATGTGACCTTTGATGGAGAAGAAGCACGTTTTGAAGTCAATATTTTTGATTTTAATCAAGATATTTATGGGGAAACCGTCATGGTTTATTGGCTTGATCGTATTCGAGATATGACCAAATTTGACTCAGTTGACCAATTAGTGGATCAGTTAAAGGCTGATGAAGAAGTAGCTCGAAATTGGTCTTAAGAGTTTGGGTAATTAAAAAAGAGGTTGTCTGTAACCCAAAAGATAGATGATGTAGTCTAACTTTTGAGGTCACTACAAGACCTCTTTTTATTCTTTTTCAAAGGTAAATCCTTCTCCAAGGATTTCGTGAGCTTCTGTAATAGTTATAAAGGCTTGAGGATCAATTCGATGAATCATTTCCTTCATTTTCACAATTTCATTTCTTCCGACAATACAGTAAATGATTTTTAAATCTTCTTGACTATAATAACCTTGACCTGAGATGAAAGTAACGCCTCTACCTAGGTCATCATTAATCGCCTTAGCAAGTTGGTCAGGACGTTTGGTAATAATCATAAATCCTTTACCTGCGTAGCCACCTTCGCCAATCAAATCAATGACACGCGAAACGATAAAATCAAATAAGAGCGTGTAGGAAACCAATCTCAAGTCCTTGAAGATTAGGAGAATGAGCATGAGAATACAAAAATCTAAGATAAAGAGCAGTTTTCCCATTGATATATGAGTGTACTTGTTGAGAATACGAGCTACAATATCAGTACCACCAGTTGTACCTCCAGCATTAAAGATAATTCCAAGACCAATTCCCAATAGAATCCCAGCTATAAGGGCAGTGATTAGTAAATCACCTTGAAGATCAATATGAAGGGGAATACGTTCAAAAAAGGCCAACCAGGCGGACAAGGCTAAGGTTCCTAGTAAACTAGAATAGAGGGACTTTGCTCCAAATATTTTCCAAGCTAGGATGAAAAGGGGAATGTTAATCAGCAAATTCATAAGAGAAACAGGGATTTTAAAAAGATAAAAGGTGATGAGGGTAATACCTGTCGCCCCTCCTTCAAAGAGATGATGGGGAACTACAAAATAAGTCAGCCCAAAAGCATAAATAGCAGCACCTAGCAAAATGGTTAAAATGGGATAAATTTTTTTAATCATAGGGACCTCTTTTCTTATAAGTAGATTATATCAAATTTTTAAGGAAAATTTGATTGACTCCATTAGGATTTTTAATCTTTTTTTGATATAATTAAAAGTGAAAAACCAATCTGAATCCTAAAATAGAAAGATTGATACTATGACTAAAATTAAGATTGTAACCGATTCATCTGTTACTATTGAACCAGAACTAGTAAAACAATTAGATATCACTGTTGTTCCGTTATCTGTAATGATTGATAATGTTGTTTATTCTGATGCGGATTTGAAAGAAGAAGGTAAATTTCTTCAGTTGATGCAAGAAAGTAAAAATCTTCCGAAAACAAGTCAGCCACCTGTAGGTGTCTTTGCTGAAGTTTTTGAAGACCTATGCAAAGATGGTAGCCAGATTCTTGCTATTCATATGTCTCACGCCCTTTCTGGCACTGTAGAAGCGGCACGTCAAGGTGCTAGCTTATCTACTGCCGATGTAACAGTTATTGATAGTTCCTTCACTGACCAAGCCTTGAAATTCCAAGTTGTTGAGGCTGCAAAATTAGCGCAAGAAGGCAAAGAGTTGGAGGAAATCTTATCTCATGTAGAAGAGGTTAAAAACCACACAGAACTCTATATTGGCGTTTCGACTTTGGAAAACCTTGTTAAAGGTGGACGAATTGGGCGTGTAACTGGATTGTTGAGCTCACTTCTCAATATACGTGTTGTCATGCAGATGAAGGACCATGAATTGCAGCCAATAGTTAAAGGTCGTGGAGCTAAAACTTTTAAAAAATGGTTGGATGAACTGATAACATCGCTCTCTGAACGTTCTGTAGCAGAGATTGGAATTTCATATTCTGGTAGTGCTGATTGGGCAAAAGAGATGAAAGAAAGCTTACAAGCTTATGTTGAAAAGCCTATTTCAGTTTTGGAAACGGGCTCTATTATTCAAACTCACACGGGTGAGAATGCTTGGGCTGTTTTAGTACGTTACAACTCCTAAAAAAATAAATAAAATGGGAAGAAATAGCGTTTTTAACTTGACCTAAAAGGGATTTTAGGATATGATTATATTTGTTAATTAGAAATAAAATTGGAGGAATCATTAACATGGCAAACAAACAAGATTTGATCGCTAAAGTAGCAGAAGCTACAGAATTGACTAAGAAAGACTCAGCAGCAGCAGTTGAAGCTGTATTCGCAGCAGTAACTGAGTACCTTGCAGCTGGTGAAAAAGTTCAATTGATTGGTTTTGGTAACTTTGAAGTTCGTGAGCGTGCTGCACGTAAAGGTCGCAACCCACAAACTGGTAAAGAAATCAAAATTGCAGCTTCTAAAGTTCCAGCATTCAAAGCTGGTAAAGCTCTTAAAGACGCTGTTAAATAATCAACCTTCCAAAAGCCTATTGTATCAAGCTTTCTAGCTTGGGCAGTAGGCTTTTTTTGTGTATAGGAGGCAAAAAAGGGCCAGAATCTGAATGAACTAGTACCGGAAAATATTTCAAGTACAGACTAATTCAAATTGCGTAGCAGAAATCATACAAATGAAATTGATTATAGTAAAATAGAATTAGAATTATTAAGAAAGTTGGTTTTTTATTGGAAACGATAGTATTTTCAATCTCCGTTTTTTTAGCAGGGATCTTGTCCTTCTTTTCCCCTTGCATTTTTCCTCTGTTACCTGTTTATACTGGAATTTTGCTGGATGATCAGGAAAGTGCAAAAAGTTTTTCTTTGTTTGGTAGAAAAGTTGCGTGGTCCGGCTTGATTCGAACGCTTTGCTTTATCGTAGGCATTTCACTCATTTTCTTTATTCTAGGATTTGGTGCTGGTTACTTTGGGAATATTCTCTATGCCAATTGGTTTCGCTATACCATGGGAACAATTATTATCATTTTAGGTCTTCATCAGATGGAAATTTTTCATTTTAAGAAATTAGAGGTTCAAAAAAGCTTTACTTTTAAGAAATCAGAAGCCAATCGTTATTGGTCGGCCTTTTTACTCGGTATTACCTTTAGCTTTGGTTGGACGCCTTGTATTGGTCCTGTTTTGAGTTCTGTTTTAGCGCTTGCGGCTTCTGGAGGAAATGGCGCTTGGCAAGGTGCAATCTATACCTTGATTTACACTCTGGGGATGGCAATTCCTTTCTTGCTTTTGGCTCTAGCTTCAGGTGTAGTAATGCCTTATTTTAGTAAAATTAAACGTCATATGATGCTACTGAAGAAAATTGGTGGTTTCCTCATTATTTTAATGGGAATTTTGTTACTATTAGGACAAGTAAATGTTCTAGCTGGAATTTTTGAATAAAGGAGAAAAAGATGAAAAAAGTAATGTTTGCTGCCTTAAGCCTCTTGTCATTAGTCGTATTGATAGCCTGTGGTGAGGAAGAGACTAAAAAGACTCAAGCTCCACAACAATCCCCAAAACAACAGCAACAAACGACTGTACAACAAATTGCTGTTGGAAAAGATGCGCCAGACTTCATCTTACAATCTATGGATGGTAAAGAAGTTAAGTTATCTGATTATAAGGGGAAAAAAGTCTACTTGAAGTTTTGGGCTTCATGGTGTGGTCCATGTAAGAAAAGTATGCCTGAGTTGATGGAATTAGCGGCGAAACCAGATCGTGATTTTGAAATTCTTAGTGTCATTGCACCAGGAATTCAAGGTGAAAAAACTGTCGAGCAATTCCCACAATGGTTCCAAGATCAAGGTTATAAGGATATCCCAGTTCTTTATGACACAAAAGCAACCACATTCCAAGCTTATCAAATTCGAAGCATTCCTACAGAATACCTGATTGACAGTCAAGGAAAGATTGGGAAGATTCAATTTGGTGTTATCAGCAATGCGGATGCAGAAGCAGCCTTTAAAGAAATGAACTAGAATAGATAAAAATCTGATTACAAGAGAGTAGTCAGATTTTTTTAGGAAAACATTTTATAAATATTCACAAATATCCTATATTTATGGTAAAATAGAATCATCATTTTATTTTGGAGTCAAAGATGAATATATTTAGAACAAAGAATGTTAGTTTGGATAAAACAGAGATGCACAGGCATTTGAAGTTATGGGATTTGATTTTGCTGGGTATCGGAGCCATGGTAGGGACAGGCGTCTTTACAATTACTGGTACTGCAGCTGCAACACTTGCTGGTCCAGCCCTAGTGATTTCAATTGTCATTTCTGCCTTATGTGTGGGATTATCAGCTCTCTTTTTTGCAGAATTTGCTTCACGAGTACCTGCTACAGGTGGTGCCTACAGTTATCTCTATGCTATTTTAGGAGAATTCCCAGCCTGGTTGGCAGGTTGGTTAACCATGATGGAGTTCATGACAGCCATATCGGGTGTGGCTTCTGGTTGGGCAGCGTATTTTAAAGGGCTTCTCTCTCAATACGGGATAGCCCTTCCTCAGGCTTTAAATGGTACCTTTAATCCTCAAGCAGGGACGTTTGTTGATTTATTACCTATTCTTGTCTTGGTCTTGGTGACCTCGCTTGTTCTACTTAATGCGAAAGCCGCCTTACGCTTTAATTCAATTCTAGTTATTTTGAAATTTTCTGCTTTAGCTCTCTTTGTTTTAGTAGGAATCTGGCATATCAAGCTTGATAACTGGAGTAATTTTGCTCCCTATGGTTTTGGACAAATCTATGGTGCCAGTACTGGTATTATGGCTGGTGCGTCCTTGATGTTCTTTGGTTTTTTGGGGTTTGAATCCATCTCTATGGCTGTAGATGAGGTCAAGACTCCTCAAAAAAATATTCCTAGAGGGATTGTCTTATCGCTTTCTATCGTAACCATTCTTTATGCCTTGGTGACGCTTGTTTTGACTGGTGTGGTTCACTATAGTCATCTAAATGTCGACGATGCCGTTGCCTTTGCCCTTCGTAGCGTTGGGATTAGTTGGGCAGCTAGTTATGTGTCATTAGTGGCTATCTTAACCTTGATTACGGTTTGTATCTCAATGACTTATGCCCTATCTCGTATGATTTACAGTTTAGCGCGTGACGGATTGATGCCTGCTGCCTTTAAAGAACTGACCAAAACAAGCAAGGTACCAAAAAATGCTACTATCTTGACAGGTCTAGCTTCAGCAGTAGCAGCAGGAATGTTCCCTCTTGCTAGTATCGCAGCCTTCTTAAATATTTGTACCTTGGCCTACTTGATCATGCTGGCTTATGGTCTGATTCGATTACGGAAAGAAAAAGGAATGCCCAAAGCAGGAGAATTTAAAACACCACTGGTACCCTTATTACCGATTTTATCAATCATCATTTGTTTATCATTTATGTTGCAGTATAATATGGAAACCTGGATTGCTTTCCTAGTTGCATTGTTAGTAGGAAGTATTATTTACTTTACTTATGGTTATAAGCATTCTACCATAGAAGAATAATACTCTTCGAAAATCTCTTCAAACCACGTCAGCTTCGCCTTGCCGTATGCATGGTTACTGACTTCGTCAGTTTCATCTACAACCTCAAAACAGTGTTTTGAGCAGCCTGCGGCTAGCTTCCTAATTTGCTCTTTGATTTTCATTGAGTATATAAAGTGAGAATCTGTTGAGTTATTGAAACTCAGCAGATTTTTATATGTGAAAGAAATTTCAAATTTTTTCTAAAAATAGCTTGACAGATTAAATTTTTAGGAGTAAACTGTTTACCAGTTAATTAAATAGTTAAGGGGTTATCTATGAAGAAAAAAAGTTTATTTTTAGTATTGTTAAGTATCTTTCTTTTGTGTTTAGGTGCTTGTGGTCAAAAGGAAAGCCAGTCAGGTAAAGGGATGAAAATTGTAACTAGTTTTTATCCTATCTATGCTATGGTCAAGGAAGTATCTGGTGATTTGAATGATGTTCGAATGATTCAGTCAAGTAGTGGAATTCACTCCTTTGAACCTTCGGCAAATGACATCGCGGCCATCTATGATGCAGATGTCTTTGTTTACCATTCGCATACGCTTGAATCTTGGGCAGGAAGTCTGGATCCCAATCTAAAAAAATCTAAAGTGAAGGTTTTAGAGGCTTCAGAGGGAATGACTTTAGACCGCGTCCCAGGGCTAGAAGATGTGGAAGCAGGGGATGGAGTTGATGAAAAAACGCTCTATGATCCTCATACTTGGCTAGATCCTGAAAAAGCTGGAGAAGAAGCCCAAATTATTGCTGATAAACTTTCAGAGGTTGATAGTGAGCATAAAGAGACTTATCAGAAAAATGCGCAAGCCTTTATCAAAAAAGCTCAAGAATTGACTAAGAAATTCCAGCCTAGATTTGAAAAAGCGAGTCAGAAAACCTTTGTAACACAACATACAGCCTTTTCTTATCTAGCGAAGCGATTTGGACTCAATCAACTTGGAATCGCTGGTATCTCTCCTGAACAGGAACCAAGTCCAAGACAACTAACAGAAATTCAGGAATTTGTTAAGACCTATAAGGTTAAGACGATTTTTACAGAAAGTAATGCTTCTTCAAAAGTAGCTGAAACTCTTGTCAAATCAACAGGTGTGGGGCTTAAAACTCTGAATCCTTTAGAGGCAGACCCACAAAATGACAAGACTTATCTCGAAAATCTTGAAGAAAATATGAGTGTTTTAGCAGAAGAATTGAAATGAGGAAAGAATGAAAATCAATAAAAAATATGTAGCGGGTTCAGTGGCAGTTCTTGCCCTAAGTGTTTGTTCCTATGAACTTGGTCGTTACCAAGCTGGTCAAGTTAAGAAAGATTCTAATCGAGTAGCTTATATAGATGGTGATCAGGCTGGTCAAAAAGCAGAGAACTTGACACCAGATGAAGTCAGTAAGAGAGAGGGAATCAACGCCGAACAAATTGTTATCAAGATTACGGATCAAGGTTATGTGACCTCTCATGGAGATCATTATCATTACTATAATGGCAAGGTTCCTTTTGACGCTATCATCAGTGAAGAACTGCTGATGAAAGATCCGAATTATCAGTTGAAGGATTCAGACATTGTCAATGAAATCAAGGGTGGTTATGTGATTAAGGTAGACGGGAAATACTATGTTTACCTCAAGGATGCCGCCCATGCGGACAATATTCGTACAAAAGAAGAGATTAAACGTCAGAAGCAGGAACATAGTAGTAATCACGGGGGTGCTTCTAATGATCAGGCAGTAGTTGCAGCCAGAGCTCAAGGACGCTATACAACGGATGATGGTTATATCTTTAATGCCTCTGATATCATTGAGGATACGGGTGATGCCTATATCGTTCCTCATGGCAATCACTTCCACTATATTCCGAAGAGTGATTTGTCTGCCAGCGAATTAGCTGCTGCCCAAGCCTTCTTATCTGGAAAAGGTGATCAATTAAGTACAGTTGAATATCGTTCAAGCAGAGCTGAAACAAGATCTAGTGTGAGAACAAGTCAATATGAGTCTCCTCAAAATCCTGCAGCAGCTCCTGAGAGTCAAAATGAGGATTTGGATAGTCTCCTCCAAGAATTGTACGCTTTGCCACTTAGCCAACGTCATGTGGAGTCTGATGGATTAGTATTTGACCCAGCACAGATTACAAAACGTACTGCCAATGGTGTGGCAGTTCCTCACGGAGATCATTTCCATTTCATTCCTTATTCGCAAATGTCTGCTTTGGAAGAAAAATTGGCTCGAAATCTACCAATTGGAGGTCAGCCAGTTCAAAGTCATTCTAATAATACGAAACCAAGCAGTCCTGAGAGAACAAGTTCAACACCAAGTTCAACCATTAAACCAAACTTTAATCTCAATACGCCGGCACCGAATCGAGGAACTGGAGGAGCTTATACAACGGATGATGGGTATGTCTTTAGTCCGACAGATGTGATTGAAGATACAGGTGACGCTTTTGTTGTACCGCATGGAAATCATTTCCACTATATTCCTAAGAGTGATTTGTCAGCAGGAGAATTGGCTGCTGCTCAAGCCTATTGGAATGGGAAGCAGGGCTCACATTCTGCCACAAGCTCAAGTAAACCAAGTAGTGATAATGCTAAACCAGCCCAACCAAGTTTGACAGAGACTCCAAACCTGACTGTCACACCAACATATCATCAAAATCATGGGGAAGACATTTCAACACTTTTAAGTGAATTGTATGCCAAACCTTTGTCAGAACGCCATGTGGAATCGGATGGACTAGTCTTTGATCCGGCACAAATCATCAAACGTACAGCTAACGGTGTAGCAGTGCCTCACGGAGACCATTATCACTTTATTCCTTATTCACAAATGTCACCGCTGGAAGAAAAATTGGCTCGTATGATAGCTGTTAAGGGACAAAATGGCAGTGTCTTGCCAAGTGTTACTCCTCTGAAGCCGGCTCCTACTACCAAACCTCAAGCACCAGTGGAAAATAAACCGACTGAACTTGATGTCAACCAGGTTGTTAGAAAAGTTGGTGATGGTTATATTTTCGAGGATAAGGGCGCTAGTCGTTATGTTCTAGCTAAAGACTTAGCCAAGGATAAGATTGACGCTATTGAAAATCTCTTGTCAAAGAAAACTCAAGAGACGCATGCCCTAGTTGCGAAGAAAGAAAATGTCGCTCCTCGTGACCAAGAATTTTATGATAAAGCATATAATTTATTGACCGAAGCTCATAAAGCCTTGTCTGAAAATAAGGGGCGTACTTCTGATTTCCAAGCCTTAAACAAATTAGCAGAACGCTTGAATGATGAATCTTCTAATAAAGGAAAATTGGTAGATGATTTATTGTCATTCTTAGCACCAATTACCCATCCAGAACGTCTCGGAAAACCAAATGCTCAAATTGCTTATACAGATGTTGAAATTAAATTAGCGAAATTAGCAGGTAAGTATACAACAGAAGATGGGTATATCTTTGACATTCGTGATATTACCAGTGATGAGGGAGATGCTTATGTAACTCCGCATATGACCCATAGTCATTGGATTAAGAAAGAGAGCTTGTCTGAAGCTGAAAGAGTAGCAGCCCAGGCTTATGCTAAAGAGAAAGGTTTGACACCTCCTTCAACAGAGAATCAGGGTTCAGGAGATACTGAGGTTAAAGGAGTAGAAGCAATCTATAATAAAGTGAAAGCAGCTAAGAAGGTCCCACTTGATCATATTCCTTACAATCTACAACATACTGTTGAAGTAAAAAATGGTAGCTTAATTATACCTCATTACGACCATTACCATAACATTAAATTTGGTTGGTTTGATGAAGGACTCTATGAAGCACCTAAGGGTTATAGCCTGGAGGATCTCTTTGCGACTGTAAAATATTACGTTGAACATCCTGAAGAACGTCCTCACTCAGATAATGGTTGGGGAAATGCCAGCGACCATGTTCGTAAAAATAAGGCAGACCAAGACAGTAAATCTGATGAAGATAAGGAAGATCGTCATGAATCAGACGAGTCAACTCGTCCTGAATCCAATGAAAAAGAAAATCATACAGGTTCAACCCCTTCAGTAGATAATCTTTATAAACCGAGCACTGATGAAGACGAGACAGAAGAAGTATCTAAAGATACAACAGACGAAGCTGAAGTACCTCAAGTAGAAACCGAAAAAGTAGAAGCCAAACTCAAAGAAGTAGAAGCTCTACTTGCTAAAGTAACGGATGCTAGTTTGAAAGACAATGTGACAGAGAGCCTATCTGGTTTACGAAATAATCTGAGTCTTCAAACCATGGATAATAATGGCATCATGGCAGAAGCAGAGAAACTACTTGCTTTGTTAAAAGGTAGTGAGTCAGTTACGACGAAACCAGAAGCATAAGTTTATCCTATTAAATCAATATGATGTAAGAGTCAGTAGCAATACTGGCTTTTATTTTTTTAAAATGACATAAAAATCTTGACAGATAAACTTAAAAAAGGTAAACTATTTACTGGTTAATTAATTGGTTAAATAACCAGTTTAGAAAAACTGTTTAACCGAGAAAAAGAAGTTAAGAAAAGCTTCATCATTTATTGAAATGAGGGATTTATGAAATTCAGTAAAAAGTATATTGCAGCCGGATCAGCTGTTATCGTATCCTTGAGTCTTTGCGCCTATGCACTGAACCAGCATCGCTCGCAGGAAAATAAGGACAATAATCGTGTCTCTTATGTGGATGGCAGTCAGTCAAGTCAGAAAACTGAAAACCTTACACCAGATCAGGTCAGTCAAAAAGAAGGAATTCAGGCTGAGCAAATTGTCATCAAAATTACAGATCAGGGCTATGTGACTTCACATGGTGACCACTATCATTACTATAATGGGAAAGTTCCTTATGATGCGATTTTCAGTGAAGAACTTCTGATGAAGGATGCTAATTATCAACTTAAAGACGCTGATATTGTCAATGAGGTTAAGGGTGGTTATATCATCAAGGTTGATGGAAAATATTATGTCTATCTGAAAGATGTAGCTCATGCTGATAATGTTCGAACTAAGGATGAAATCAATCGTCAAAAACAAGAACACGTCAAAGATAATGAGAAGGTCAGCTCTGATGTTGCTGTAGCAAGATCTCAGGGACGCTATACGACAGATGATGGTTATGTCTTTAATCCAGCTGATATTATCGAAGATACGGGTGATGCTTATATAGTTCCTCACGGTGGTCACTACCACTATATTCCAAAAAGTGATTTGTCTGCTAGTGAATTAGCAGCAGCAAAAGCTCATTTAGCTGGCAAAAATACGCAACCAAGTCAGCTAAGCTATTCTTCAGCAGTTAGTGACAATAACACGCAATCTGTGGCACAAGGCTCAACTAGCAAGCCAGAAAGCAAAGTTGAAAATCTCCAAAGTTTATTGAAAGAACTCTACGATTCACCTAGCGACAAACGTTACAGTGAATCAGATGGTCTGGTCTTTGACCCTGCTAAGATTATCAGTCGGACACCAAATGGAGTTGCGATTCCGCATGGTGACCATTATCACTTTATTCCTTACAGCAAGCTATCTCCTTTAGAAGAAAAGATTGCTAGAATGGTGCCTATCGGTGGAACTGGTTCGACAGTTTCTACAAATGAAAAACCTCATGAAGTAGCGTCTAGTCTAGGAAATATTCCAAGTAATCCATCTATATTGAATAATGCTTCTTCAACGTTAAATAAGGAAATTTCTTCAACATCTGATGGTTATATCTTTAATCCTAAAGATATTGTCGAAGAAACTGCTACAGCTTATATTGTAAGACATGGTGATCATTTCCATTACATTCCTAAGTCGAATCAAATTGGTCAACCGACTCTTCCAAACAATGGTCTAACAACACCTTCGCCATCTCTTCCAGTCAATCCTGGTGTTTCACATGAGGAACATGAAGAAGATGGGCACGGCTTTGATGCCAATCGGATTATTGCTGAAGATAGTTCAGGATTTATCATGAGTCACGGCGACCACAGTCATTACTTCTTCAAGAAGGATTTGACTGCTGATCAAATCAAGGCAGCGCAAGACCACTTGAAAGGTGCAAATACAACAACACCAAGTCCAGCTCATGATGACGATCACGACGAAGATCATCATGGACATCATCATGGTGAGGAACACGATCACGGTTTTGATGCCAATCGTGTCATTAGTGAAGATGAGCAAGGCTTTGTTATGAGTCACGGTGATCACAATCATTACTTCTTCAAGAAGGATTTGACAGCAGACCAAATTAAGGCAGCTCAGGATCATTTGAAAACACATCATGATGCGGAGCCTGTAAAACCTCTTGCTAAAACGGTAGAGTCTTTCTCAAGAGATGCTAGCGATGAAGAAAAGATTGCTTATATTTCTAAAACATACGGAGTTCCACTTGAAGCGATTAGAATTTCAAACGGATTCTTTGTCTTTGGAAATCCAGACCAAGCCTACGATCCAACTCATATCCATCCCTATGCTGTTCGTAAGGAACATGTTCGTTTGCCACTCCAAACTGGAAATCCAGAACTTGATTTCCTAAATGAACTTTACACGACTGCTTTGCGAGATGGTGTGTCTCCTTATAGTTTACAGGTAGAAAATGGTAGTTTTGTGATTCCTCATGGAGATCATAATCACTACATCAAGGTTCAAACCAAGGGCTATGAAGTGGCTTTGAAAAACAAGATTCCAGCCCTGCAATCCAATTATCAACCTGGAGCTTTTGATGAGAAGGCAGTCTTGGCAAAAGTAGATCAACTTCTAGCTGATAGTAGAAGCATCTACAAAGACAAGCCTATCGAACAAAGACAGATTGAGTTAGCTTTAGGTCAGTTTACTGAAAACATGAAGAAACTGGCAACTAACTCTACAGCGGGTTATCTTGCGACACTTGATCTCTTTGATAAGCAATATATCCATATTGATGAAAGTGTCAAACCTGTTGAAACAAGTGCTCTAGATAAGAAATATCAAGCCTTGATTGATAAAATCAATACACTGGATACAGATTCTTATGGGCTTCCTAAGAAAGACCTTCTCGTTCGACTCCAAGAAGCTAAGTTGGCTAAAGATGAGGCAGGTTTGGCAGCGGTTGAATCACAACTTCAAGCCTTGCAAGACTTTAATGACCGAACAGGTGTTACAACTGTAGAATACATCAAGTATTTCTACGAACACGTAAATGACGGTCGTTTGAGTGATGAACTGCGAAACAAAGTAGCTCAGTTGACTTGGACCTTGTATCAATCTCAATCCTTCCTAAAAGCAGCAGAATTGAACAAATTATTCCCAAGCATCTATCAAGCAAAACAAGAAGTGGAAGAAGCTTTGAAAGCTCAGCCAACTACTGCGAAATCAAGTCAAACAGTTCTAGATACTGAAAAAGTTGATAATCAAAGTGCCAAGACAGCTATTTATGGCTTCTTGAAAGAACTGTACGGAGACTTTATGCCTGAAGAACATGTCAATCATGTTAGCAAGGAACAAGTAGAAAGTCTCTTGAGCAAGGCAACTCAACTCTTAGAGCAAATCCAAGAAGAAGGAATCAGACAATCCTTGGCAGAAGAAGTAGAAAATCTCAAAGCTGCTACAAACAAGGCTGATGCGGACTTGGATGAAGTAAACAGTCAGGTAAAAGATGTCTTGACTCGTATCGCTAGCGCCCTTCAACAAGAAAAGGAAAATGCTGAGCAAGACCCTCAGACACTAGTACTCTATCAAAAACTCTACGATATTCTCATGTCGCTTCACTCTTATTTAGAAAACAACAAGGGTTCTGATGCGGACTTTGATAAGGTAGATGCTTTACTAGATCAACTTTCTGCTAAGAGTAAAGATAAAGCTGCTTTACTTGAATTGACAAAAGCTATTCTAGTCTTGAATCAAGAAATCAAGTCAAAATCAAGCTCAAGTGAAGAAGCAACTCCAGCGACAAATGCCGAGTCAAATGGTGAGAACACAAGTTCCGAAACTGAAACATCAGTGGCTGCAGAATCTAACAGTGAAACTGCAAGGGACGAAAACAAACCAAGCAATACAACAGATTCTAAACCTGCTGAACCAGCTTCAGAAAAGGAAACAACAGAATCTACAACAAGTACTGGAAATCAAGAAAAACCAGCAGAATAAAAAGAAAGGCGAAGTAGCTAAGCTACCTCGTCTTTTTAGTCTTCATAAGCTACGATACCAATGATGGTATCAACTGCACGTTCCATAGTCTGAAGGCTGACGTATTCAAAACGTCCATGCATATTTTCTCCTCCCGCAAAGATATTAGGAGTTGGGATTCCCATAAAGGAAATCTTAGAGCCGTCTGTCCCTCCACGAATTGGTTCGATAATAGGAGTAATACCCAAATCTTCCATAACGGCTTTGGCAATGGTAATTGGAGTCATATCTTTCTCAATGACTTCTTTCATATTGTAGTACTGGTCTGTCAAGTTTAGGGTGACACGGTCGCTACCAAGTTCTTGATTCATCTTATCAGCGATAGACTGCATAGCTGCTTTACGCGCTTCAAAGGCATCTTTTTCAAAATCACGAATGATGTAACTTGCACGCGCCTCTTCGACACTACCTGTCACATCCATTAGATGGTAGAAACCTTGGTAACCTTCTGTTAACTCAGGTCTGTCATTCTCTGGAAGTTGATTATGAAAATCAATTGCTAACTGAAGGGCGTTGACCATTTGCCCTTTGGCAGTACCAGGGTGGACATTGCGTCCTTGGAAATGCAATTCAGCACCCGCTGCTGAAAAGGTCTCGTACTGAAGCTCACCTAGTGGCCCACCATCAACTGTGTAGGCAAAATCAACATCAAAATCTTCTGCATCAAATTTATTAGCACCAACACCGATTTCTTCATCTGGACCAAAACCAACACGAATTTCACAGTGCTTGATTTCAGGATGAGCAGTCAGATATTCAATGGCAGTCATAATCTCAGCAATTCCTGACTTGTCATCAGCTCCTAGCAAGGTTGTTCCATCTGTTGTGATGAGCGTTTGTCCTGGATATTTTTCAAGACTCTTAAAGTCAGCTGGATCGAGTTTGAAACCAGAATTTCCAAGTTTAATCACACCACCATCGTAGTTTTCAATTACCTGTGGATTGACTCCTTCGGCATTAAAGTCAGCAGTATCCATATGGGAGATGAAGCCAATTTTACGTGTTAAAGATGGATCATTGGCTGGTAAGGTTCCAATTGCAAAACCATTTGGTAGATAATAAACATTTTGTAATCCAACACGTTTCATTTCAGGGATAAGAACATTGGTTGCGAAGTCAACCTGACTCTGTGTACTTGGAGTAGTAGTAGAGTGTTCATCAGAGCGCGTGTTGACCTTAACGTAGGTCAAGAAGCGGTCCAAGAGATTGGGGTAAGTCATAAAAAACTCCTTTTGAATTCATTTTTTCCATTGTATCATATAAAGAAAAGAAAAACAAAAGACAGAAGTTAGGGAAATTCTTTGTGTTAGCGTTTACTTATCAACGAATTAATGATAAAATAAACTTGATAAAAACATCACAAGGAAGCAATTATGAAAAAAGCAATTTTAATGATGACTTTCGGTTCGCCAGAAGAGATTACCTTTGAAGGTGTGGCTGATTTTTTCACAAATATTCGTCGTGGAGTGAGACCTCAAGACCACGAGATTCAAACACTCTATGATAATTATGTACGTATTGGAGGTACGCCTCTGCAAAGAATTACCCGTGAAGAAGTTGCCTTAGTAGAAGCTAGACTGGGGAATGAGTATAGTGTCTATTTTGCCAATAAATTTTCCAAACCTTTTATTCCAGATGTGATTGGTCAGATGGAAGAAGATGGAATCGAGCAGTGTATTTGCTTGATTTTGGAGCCCCATTATTCTTTTTATTCTGTCATGGGATACGAGAAATTTTTAGAAAGCAAACAAATTCAATTTTTGGTTATTAAGGATTGGTATCAAGAAGAAGCGCTCTTAAACTATTGGGCTGATGAAATTGCTAAGATTTTAAAAGAAGAAGTAAAGCAGGATAGCTTTAAAGTCATCTTTTCAGCCCATAGTGTTCCTATTTTTGCCTTGGATTTTGGTGATCCTTATATCGATCAAATCTTTGAAAATAGCAAGTTAGTTGCTGAAAAATTAGGTTTGAGTTCCGAGCAATATACAAATACTTGGCAAAGTGAGAGTGATATCGGTATTCCTTGGATTAAGCCAGATGTATTAGAGTACCTCAGAGAACAGACAGAACATCCAGACCATTATATTTTTGTACCAATCAGCTTTATCAGTGAGCACATTGAAGTCTTGTTTGATAACGATGTGGAATGTTATGAGATATGTCAGGAATTGGGTGTCAACTACCATCGTCCACCAATGCCAAATACGGATTCTCGCTTGATTGATGCCTTGGTCAATACAGTCAGAGCCAATGAAGATCAAGAGTTTAAGGAATTTCTCCCAGAAGAAGAAACCTTTGATGAGTTAGTTCCTTCAGATGAGACGAAAAACATTTTGGCCGAATCTCAAGATTTACAAATGCCTGAATTTGTGAAAAAACTGATTGAGAAAAAAGGTCGTGAGAATGTTAAGATGCCTTATCTTATCAAGAAAATGCTTGAGAAAGCAGGTAAATTACCAAAAGAGTAAAGAAAAAAGGATTTAGCTTTGCGCTAGATCCTTTAATAGATTATTTTTTCTCAAGAAGAGCTTTGATTTCTTGAAGTACTTCCAACTCAGTTGGACCAGCTGGAGCTTCCTCAGCAGCTTCTTCTTTCTTAGTAAGGCTTTGAGCTTTTTCAATACCTTTAATAACGAAGAAGAGAACAGTACCGATAACTAGGAAGTTGATAACAGCACTCAAGAATTTACCATATGTAACACCATTCCAAGCAAGATCAGCGATGTTTTGTACTTTCGCAGCTTCCAAGGCTGGATTCAAAATAAGTGGAGTGATGATATCGTTAACAAGTGATGTAACGATTGCACCAAAAGCAGAGGCAATGATCACACCGACAGCAAGGTCAACAACATTACCACGAAGCAAAAATGCTTTAAGATCTTTTAACATTTTCATTTTCCCTTTCAAAAAATTTTTACTCTTAATTATATATTAATTAAGAAGCTCTTGCAAGGTATATGCTTAAATTTTTTCTTATTTTTTAAAAATAAATACCTTACTAAAAATGTAATTGAGGATAATTATTAAGAATTGTGAAATAACTGTTTCAATACTATTAACTTTGTCAATATTATCATTTACAAATTGTCCGATAATATTAGGAAATTGGCTTACAAAGAGAAAAGTTAAAAACAAGTCTAACAGAAAAGTAGAAAGACGTGCTATAGTAAATTTTACTAAACGGATTGACCAATTCTGTCTAGCTTGCTTAAACACGATTGTATCATTTGTGATAAAGGCAAAGAGGATACCGATAATATTTGCTAGTCCAGTAGCGAGAAGTTCTTTGTGTGTTAGTTGATAAATGACTAATCGTGAGAGAATCGAAACTAGGGTTGTTGCAAGGCCAAAAAAGAGATAGGCTAAGATTTCATTGCTAAGAAATTTTTGAATACAAATTTTCATGTTTTTAGTATAGCATAAAGCAGGCTATTGTGCTATACTAGTAAGGTTGAATAAAGCAACCCTTGGTGCTTAGCTTCTTTCACCAAGCATATTACACGCGGGTAACCGCCAAAGGAGAAAAGATGAAAAAATTAACTATTCGTGATGTTGCAGATATCGCAATCGTCGCTGCTATCTATGTCGTTTTAACTGTCACACCACCCCTAAATGCCATTAGCTATGGTGCTTATCAGTTCCGTATCTCAGAAATGATGAACTTTATGGCTTTTTACAATCCTAAGTACATCATAGGAGTTACCATCGGTTGTATGATTGCTAATTTCTTTAGCTTCGGACTGCTAGATGTCTTTGTTGGTGGTGGATCAACCTTAGTATTCCTCAGTCTAGGTGTTTGGCTCTTTGCAAAATACAGCAAAGATTACCTCTTTAACGGATTAATTCGAAAAGATCATTTCTTCTTTTCAATCCTCTTTTCAATTTCTATGATTACTATCGCTGCCGAGTTGAATATCGTAGCGCAATTACCATTTTTCCTTACTTGGTTCACAACAGGAATCGGTGAATTTGCCTCATTAATTATTGGTGCGATTATCATTGGTAAAATTGGTCGTCGAATCGATTTAACTAAATAGAACCAGAAAAGCTAGGTAGCTATTCCCTGGCTTTTTCTTATGGAAAATATCTAAGGAAACTTGACAAGATTTTCTAACTATAGTATACTTTTTAGGTAAGCTGATTTAGCTCAGTTGGCAGAGCGCATCCATGGTAAGGATGAGGTCGCCGGTTCAATCCCGGCAATTAGCATGATATTTACAGGGAAACTCTTGAGCACAAGAGTTTTTTTCTTATGCTCGCGAGAAAAAATTCTGACTTTTGTATAATAAAAGTCATCCTGCAAAAATTTCCTATTGACAAAACCACTTATTTCAAGTAATATAATAGACGCGATGAGTCGATAGGTAGTCTTCAGGCTACTATTGAGCATAAGGAGGTCATAACGCAGGAGCGGACCTTGATGAGTTGTGTGAACCTGCTCATCACATGAAGATGCCTCTTAGTCCCTAGTCTAGCGACTGGGGATTTTTATTTTCCAAAAAATGATGAAAAAGCTTTGCAATTCATGGAAAAAGTAGTATAATACATCTATTATAGAAATTTTTAGAAAATTCCGAAAGAGGTTATTTATGGGATATACAGTTGCTGTAGTCGGCGCGACAGGTGCTGTCGGAGCTCAGATGATAAAAATGTTGGAAGAATCAACACTTCCAATCGATAAAATTCGTTTACTTGCTTCTGCACGTTCAGCAGGCAAGACTTTGAAATTTAAAGATCAAGATATTACGATTGAAGAAACGACTGAAACAGCCTTTGAAGGAGTTGATATTGCTCTCTTTTCAGCAGGTGGTTCTACATCAGCTAAATATGCACCATACGCAGTTAAATCTGGAGCGGTAGTAGTAGATAATACATCTTACTTCCGTCAAAATCCAGATGTTCCTTTGGTTGTTCCAGAGGTCAATGCTCATGCACTTGATGCTCACAACGGTATCATTGCCTGCCCTAACTGTTCAACAATCCAAATGATGGTGGCTCTTGAGCCAGTTCGCCAAAAATGGGGATTGGACCGTATCATTGTTTCAACTTACCAAGCAGTTTCAGGTGCTGGTATGGGAGCAATTCTTGAGACACAACGTGAACTTCGTGAAGTCTTGAATGATGGTGTAACCCCACGTGATTTACATGCCGAAATCTTGCCTTCAGGTGGGGACAAGAAACACTATCCTATCGCCTTCAATGCTCTTCCACAAATCGATGTCTTCACTGACAATGATTACACTTACGAAGAGATGAAGATGACTAAGGAAACTAAGAAAATCATGGAAGATGATAGCATTGCAGTATCTGCAACATGTGTGCGTATTCCAGTCTTGTCAGCTCACTCTGAGTCTGTTTACATCGAAACAAAAGAAGTGGCTCCAATTGAAGAAGTAAAAGCAGCTATCGCAGCCTTCCCAGGTGCTGTTCTTGAAGATGATGTGGCTCATCAAATTTATCCTCAAGCCATTAATGCAGTGGGTTCTCGTGATACCTTTGTTGGTCGTATCCGTAAAGACTTGGATGCAGAAAAAGGAATCCACATGTGGGTTGTTTCTGATAACCTGCTCAAAGGTGCTGCTTGGAACTCAGTTCAGATTGCTGAAACCCTTCATGAACGTGACTTGGTTCGTCCAACAGCTGAATTGAAATTTGAATTAAAATAGTTATATCGTTTAGGAGTTCAGATGAACTCCTTCTTTGAAATAGAGAGGTGTTTCTCATGTCTTATCAAGATTTAAAAGAGTGTAAAATCATCACAGCCTTTATTACCCCCTTTCACGAGGATGGTTCCATCAACTTTGATGCTATTCCAGCCTTGATTGAGCATTTATTGAGCCATCATACGGATGGAATTCTTCTCGCAGGTACCACTGCTGAGAGTCCGACATTGACTCACGATGAAGAGTTGGAGCTCTTTGCGGCTGTACAAAAAGTTGTCAATGGACGTGTTCCTTTGATTGCGGGTGTGGGTACCAATGATACGCGTGACTCTATTGAGTTTGTCAAAGAAGTCGCGGAATTTGGTGGTTTTGCTGCTGGGCTTGCTATTGTACCTTACTACAACAAACCTTCTCAAGAAGGAATGTATCAGCATTTTAAGGCCATTGCAGATGCTTCTGACTTACCTATTATTATCTATAACATTCCAGGGCGTGTGGTTGTCGAATTAACTCCAGAAACCATGCTTCGTTTGGCTGACCATCCAAATATTATTGGTGTCAAAGAATGTACTAGCCTGGCTAATATGGCTTACTTGATTGAGCACAAGCCAGAAGAGTTCTTGGTCTATACTGGTGAGGATGGAGATGCTTTCCATGCCATGAACCTTGGTGCGGATGGTGTTATTTCTGTTGCATCCCATACAAATGGGGATGAGATGCACGAAATGTTTACTGCAATTGCAGAAAGCGACATGAAGAAAGCTGCAGCGATTCAACGTAAGTTCATTCCTAAAGTCAATGCCCTCTTCTCTTATCCAAGTCCTGCTCCAGTTAAGGCAGTTCTTAACTATATGGGATTTGAAGCTGGCCCAACTCGTCTACCTCTTGTTCCGGCACCAGAAGAAGATGCTAAACGAATTATCAAGGTTGTCGTAGATGGCGACTACGAAGCGACTAAGGCAACTGTAACAGGGGTTTTAAGACCAGATTACTAATAAAGACAATAAAATCCATGACCGAATGAAGGATCATGGATTTTTCTTATTTTCCTAAACAGAATTGGCTAAAGAGTTGGGTGATGAGTTCATCAGGAGCAGCATCCCCAGTGATTTCTCCGAGGATTTCCCAAGTACGGGTCAAGTCAACTTGAAGCAAGTCAACTGGCATACCTAGTTCCAGCCCTTCATTAACAGCTTGCAAACTTTCAACAGCCTTCTCAATCAAGGAAATATGACGGGCGTTGGACAAGTAAGTAGCATCTTGCTCGACTAGACCAGCATTTTCAAAGAAGAGGTTGTTGATACGTTCTTCAATCTTATCAATATTTTGGTTTTTTAGGACTGAAATACGAATAACGTCTTCAGGAAGTTCTGAAGTTTCAATCGTTTCTGGCAGGTCGGTTTTATTAAGAAGAATAATGCGATTAGTCTCCTGACTGATTTCTAGGAGTTGGCGGTCTTGGGCGGTTAGTGGTTCACTGGCATTTAGCACCAGTAGAACCAAGTCGGCTTCCTTGAGGGCTTTTTTCGAACGCTCAACTCCAATTTGTTCAACGATATCATCCGTTTCACGAATACCAGCTGTGTCAATCAATTTGAGAGGAACACCGTTGATGTTGACGTATTCTTCGATGACATCTCGAGTTGTACCAGCAATGTCTGTAACGATAGCCTTGTCCTCACGTAAGAGGTTGTTGAGGAGGCTGGATTTTCCAACGTTAGGACGGCCGATGATAGCTGTTGAAATTCCCTCACGGAGGATTTTGCCGCGACGGGCTGTCCTAAGGAGATTAGTTAGTAATTGTTCAAACTCCATTGTCTTCTCACGGACAACAGCAGTAGTGGCTTCCTCAACATCGTCATACTCAGGATAGTCGATATTAACCTCAACTTGGGCAAGTGTGTTAAGGATTTCTTGACGGGTATTGTTAATGAGGTCAGAAAGGGAACCATCTAATTGTTTGACCGCAATGTTCATGGCCTTGTCTGTCTTTGCACGGATGATGTCCATCACTGCCTCAGCCTGTGTCAAATCTACGCGACCGTTTAAAAAGGCACGTTTAGTAAATTCACCAGGTTCAGCCAATCGAGCTCCTTCACGGATAGCTAGCTGGAGAATCTCATTGGTCACCGCAATACCACCGTGGGTATTAATCTCGATAATATCCTCACGAGTGAAGGTCTTTGGAGACTTCATAGCCCCAACCATGACTTCGTCCATGACTTTTCCTGTCTGAGGATCAACGATGTGACCGTAGTTAAGGGTATGGCTAGCAACCTTACTCAAGTCTTTTCCTTTAAAAATCTTTTGCGCAATAGCAAAACTTTCTGTTCCGCTCAGGCGGACAATACCAATAGCCCCTTCACCTAGTGGAGTAGAGATAGCAGCGATGGTATCAAATTCACGTGTAATCATAATGTTTCCTTTAATAAATAGCTCTTTTCTTGGAAATTTTTCCAAGTCTCTTTTCAAATTGTAACAAATTTGAACTATTTCTTCAATGGATGCTACTTGGAGATTGAAAAAGCCTAAGCAATTCTGCTTAAGCTAGCTTATTTGTTGCGCATTTCCCCTTGTGGGAAGTAAGTTCCTTCTGGCATGTCGTTGATGATGACATGGACAGCAGATTGAGGTGCTCCAGTGTTACGGACAACAGCTTCCGTTACTTCCTTAGCAAGAGCCTTCTTTTGCTCGAGCGTGCGTCCTTCAAATAAATCGATGCGTACAAATGGCATAATAGCTTCCTCCACTAGTTTTTGATTTCTTCTATTTTACCACATTTTGCCATTTAAAGCTTAAGAAAATTATGATATACTAGAATGTATCAAAAATTTAGAAATGGACGTGAAGCAAGAAACATGGCACAGTTGTATTATCGTTATGGGACCATGAACTCTGGTAAGACGATTGAGATTCTCAAAGTGGCCTATAACTATGAGGAGCAAGGAAAAGGTGTTGTGATTATGACCTCGGCTCTGGATACGCGTGACGGTGTTGGCTATGTGTCGAGTCGGATTGGTATGAAACGCTCTGCCATTGCGATTGAGGAAACGACGGATATCTTCGGCTATATCCGAGACCTACCAGAAAAACCTTACTGTGTGTTGGTTGATGAAGCCCAGTTTCTCAAACGTCATCATGTTTATGACCTAGCTCGTGTTGTCGATGAGTTAGACATACCTGTCATGGCTTTTGGCTTGAAAAATGACTTTCGCAATGAACTGTTCGAAGGTTCCAAGTATCTCTTGCTCTTAGCAGACAAGATTGACGAAATCAAGACCATCTGTCAGTATTGTAAGAAAAAGGCGACTATGGTTTTGCGAACACAGGATGGACTGCCCGTTTACGATGGTGAGCAGATTCAGATCGGTGGCAATGAAACCTATATCTCAGTTTGCCGTAAACATTATTTTGCGCCAATGATAACCTCTAACAAGGAGCAAAACTATGACAATTGAACTAAGAGATGTTACAATGGAAAATTATTTTGATGTTTTGAATTTGGATGTCAAGGAATATCAAAAACAATTCATTGCAACTAATGCAATTAGTTTAGCTGAAGCATACGTCTACACTAAAAATGGAGATTTTGTAGCTCCATTGGCAGTTTATGATAATGATGCAATTATAGGTTTTGTGATGATAGCTTATGATAAAAAGATCGGAATTAGTAGTGGAAATTATTTACTATTTCGTTTTATGATTGATAAGAATTTTCAAAATCAAGGATATTTTAAACCAATTATGGATAAAGTACTAGACTATGTTCGGACAGCGCCAGCAGGTTTAAGCAATAAACTTTGGTTGTCTTATGAACCAGAAAACGAACATGCAAGATCTTGTTACATCAGTTATGGATTTAAAGAAACTGGGGAAATATCCGAGAACGAAGTAGTAGCAATCTATAATTTAACAATTGAGAAATAAGGAGAATGAAGAAAAATGAACATCTATGATCAACTACAAGCTGTAGAAGACCGTTATGAAGAATTAGGAGAGTTGCTCAGTGACCCGGATGTCGTTTCAGACACCAAACGTTTTATGGAGCTTTCAAAAGAAGAGGCTTCAACTCGTGACACAGTAACAGCCTACCGTGAGTACAAACAAGTCCTTCAAAACATCGTTGATGCTGAAGAGATGATTAAGGAATCAGGTGGAGATGCGGACTTGGAAGAAATGGCTAAGCAAGAGCTCAAAGATGCCAAGGCTGAAAAAGAAGAATACGAAGAAAAATTGAAAATCTTGCTTCTTCCAAAGGATCCAAACGATGACAAGAATATCATCCTTGAAATCCGTGGAGCAGCGGGTGGAGATGAGGCAGCACTTTTCGCTGGGGATTTGCTAACCATGTATCAAAAGTATGCTGAAGCCCAAGGCTGGCGCTTTGAAGTTATGGAAGCCTCTATGAATGGTGTCGGCGGTTTCAAAGAAGTGGTTGCCATGGTTTCAGGTCAGTCTGTTTACTCTAAGCTTAAGTACGAATCAGGTGCCCACCGTGTGCAACGTGTCCCTGTGACAGAAAGCCAAGGTCGTGTCCATACATCAACTGCCACAGTTCTTGTCATGCCTGAAGTAGAAGAAGTAGAGTACGATATTGATCCAAAAGACCTTCGTGTTGACATCTACCACGCATCAGGTGCTGGTGGACAGAACGTCAATAAAGTTGCGACTGCCGTTCGTATCGTTCACTTGCCAACCAATATTAAGGTTGAGATGCAGGAAGAACGTACCCAGCAGAAGAACCGTGAGAAAGCCATGAAAATCATCCGTGCGCGTGTTGCTGACCACTTTGCACAAATTGCTCAGGATGAACAAGACGCTGAGCGCAAGTCAACAATCGGTACTGGTGACCGTTCAGAACGAATCCGTACTTATAATTTCCCACAAAACCGTGTCACAGATCACCGTATCGGTTTAACCCTCCAAAAACTAGATACCATTTTATCTGGTAAATTGGACGAAGTTGTGGATGCCTTGGTGCTCTATGACCAAACACAAAAATTAGAAGAATTAAACAAATAATGAAATTAGCTCAATTATTTTCAGATTTTGAAGAAGAGTTGATAAGACAAGGAGAGGAAGCTGAAAGCCTCTCTTTTGTCTATCATATCCTGAAAAATCTATCTTTTACGGACTTTGTTTTTGCCCTCCAGCAGGAAGTGACGGAAGAGGAAGAAGTATTTGTAAAAGGAATTTTCCAACAGTTAGCAGCTCATAAACCGGCACAATACATCATTGGACAGACAGATTTTTATGGAATGCAGTTAAAAGTTGATGAGCGAGTATTGATCCCTCGTCCAGAAACAGAGGAGTTGGTGGAGCTTATTCTGGCTGAAAATCCTGAGACGAATCTTTCTGTTCTGGATATTGGAACAGGTAGTGGAGCTATTGCTCTCGCTCTAGCAAAAAATAGACCAGATTGGTCGGTGACAGCAGCAGATATTTCCCAAAATGCTTTAGATGTAGCTAGTGAAAATTCTAAAAATCAAAATCTTCAATTATTTTTAAAAAAATCTGACTGTTTTACAGAAATTTCTGAAAAATATGATATAATTGTTTCCAATCCACCCTATATCTCTCGTGAAGATGCGTCAGAGGTCGGCTTGAATGTTTTGTATTCAGAACCTCATCTAGCTCTCTTTGCAGACGAGGATGGTCTAGCTATTTACCGTAGAATTGCGGAAGATGTAAAAGACTATCTCAAAGATGGTGGTAAGATTTACCTTGAAATTGGATACAAGCAAGGTCAAAGTGTTCCCGAACTCTTTAGGAAACAGCTTCCTGAAAAACGAGTACGAACGCTCAAGGACCAGTTTAGTCAAGATAGGATGGTTGTAGTTGATGATGGACAGGATTAGACAAGAGTTGGAAAATGGTGGAGCTGTCGTTCTGCCTACAGAGACAGTTTACGGTCTTTTTGCTAAGGCCTTAGATGAAAAAGCAGTTGACCATGTTTACCAACTTAAACGTCGTCCAAGAGACAAGGCGCTTAACCTCAATATCGCCTCTTTAGAGGATATCTTGCACTTTTCTAAGAATCAGCCAACTTATCTTCAAAAACTTGTAGAGACCTTTTTACCAGGTCCCTTGACCATTATCCTTGAAGCCAATGACCGCGTTCCCTATTGGGTCAATTCTGGTCTTGCAACTGTTGGATTTCGGATGCCGAGTCATCCCATTACC
Source organism: Streptococcus bouchesdurhonensis (assembly GCF_948472335.1). Next base: position 104,441 of record NZ_CAOKTW010000001.1, read on the forward strand.
CTTGATTTGATTCGAGAGATAGGTCCCTTGATTGGGCCGTCTGCCAATATTTCAGGTCAGGCAAGTGGAGTGACCTTTAACCAAATTCTAGAGGATTTTGACCAAGAGGTTCTGGGTCTGGAAGACGATGCTTTTCTAACTGGACAGGATTCGACTATTTTGGATTTGTCTGGAGACAAGGTGAAAATCTTACGCCAAGGGGCGATTAAGCGAGAAGATATTCTTGCTCGGTTGCCAGAGATTTCTTTTGAGGAGGAATGAGATGTTAAGAGACTTAAGAGAAACTGATGTGAAAGCTATATGTGACATTAACCAAGAAGCTTTGGGCTATTCTTTTAGTCCAGAGGAAACGGCTAGTCAATTAGCTAGACTATCTCAGGATTCCCATCATTTCCTTCTTGGCTATGAGGATGCAGCTAGTCATGTCTTACTTGGATATGTCCACGCTGAGGTCTATGAATCACTTTATTCTAAAGCAGGATTTAATATTTTAGCTTTAGCAGTTTTACCTCAAGCGCAAGGTCAAGGTATTGGTAAAAGTTTACTGCAAGGGTTGGATCAAGAAGCAAAAAGACGTGCTTATGGGTTTATCCGCTTAAACTCTGCAGATCATCGTCTGGGTGCTCATGCATTTTATGAAAAAGTTGGTTATACTTGTGATAAAATGCAGAAACGGTTTATTCGCATCTTTTAGTTTATTTTCTTAAACTAAAGGACCTGTCATACTATAAAGGAGAAGACCTATGATTTTTGACAAAGACGATTTTAAAGCATACGATGCTGATCTCTGGAATGCTATTGCCAAAGAAGAAGAACGCCAACAAAACAACATTGAGTTGATTGCTTCGGAAAACGTAGTTTCCAAGGCTGTTATGGCAGCTCAAGGGTCTATCTTGACGAATAAATACGCTGAAGGCTACCCAGGCCGCCGTTATTATGGTGGAACTGATGTGGTAGACGTAGTAGAATCTCTAGCCATTGAACGCGCAAAAGAAATTTTCGGTGCTAAATTCGCTAATGTCCAACCTCACTCAGGAAGTCAAGCTAACTGTGCGGCTTACATGGCCTTGATTGAGCCAGGTGATACCGTTATGGGGATGGATTTGGCAGCAGGTGGTCACTTGACCCATGGGGCTCCTGTTAGCTTCTCTGGTCAAACATACAACTTTGTTTCTTATAGTGTGGATCCTGAAACAGAACTCTTAGACTTTGGTGCTATCTTGAAACAAGCCCAAGAAGTAAAACCAAAACTGATTGTAGCTGGTGCTTCAGCCTATTCTCAAATTATCGACTTTTCAAAATTCCGTGAAATTGCAGATGCTGTTGGGGCTAAACTCATGGTAGATATGGCTCATATTGCTGGTTTGGTTGCAGCTGGTCTTCACCCAAGCCCAGTGCCATACGCTCATATCACTACAACAACGACCCACAAAACCCTTCGTGGACCACGTGGTGGTTTGATTTTGACCAATGATGAAGACTTAGCTAAGAAAATCAATTCAGCTATTTTCCCAGGTATTCAGGGTGGTCCTTTGGAGCATGTTGTGGCGGCTAAGGCAGTTTCCTTCAAAGAAGTTTTGGATCCAGCCTTCAAGGAATATGCTGCCAATGTTATCAAGAACAGCAAGACTATGGCAGATGTCTTCTTGCAAGACCCTGATTTTCGTATCATTTCTGGAGGAACTGAAAACCACCTCTTCCTAGTGGATGTGACTAAAGTTGTAGAAAACGGTAAAGTTGCTCAAAACTTGCTAGATGAAGTCAATATTACCCTAAATAAAAACTCAATCCCTTACGAAAGATTGTCACCATTCAAGACAAGTGGTATTCGTATCGGAGCAGCAGCCATTACTGCACGTGGATTTGGTGAAGAAGAAAGTCGCAAAGTGGCTGAGTTCATCATTAAAACCCTCAAGAATGCAGAAAATGAAGCTGTCTTAGAAGAAGTGAGAAGTGCAGTTAAAGAATTAACAGATGCCTTCCCATTATACGAGGACTAATACTTTTATGGACATTTATATTAAGAAAGCTATTATCCATCAGTTCAGTCCGGATGATACCGAGCTGTTCCTAGCGGATAAGTTTCTCAATATCACTCCAAAAATCGAAGAATACTTGCGTAAAAAAATTGAACGTGTGTATTCAGATGAAGCTAAGACTGGGATTTTCGAAGAAGAAAATCCCTTCTTCAATCACATCACAGACGATTTGTTGGAGACATCAGTAACACTGGCTAATCTCTGGAAAGAGGAGTTCAGCATTTCAGAAAATCTCAAGACCAATGACTTGATTTTTGTGCAATTTTCTAAAGAAGGTGTAGAACATTTTGCTTTCTTACGAATTGCCCTGCGGGAGACCTTGACTCACCTCGGAGGAGAGGTTGACAATCCAATCAAGCTAACTCAGAATAACTTGCCTGGATTTGGAACGGGTGCTGATGAGGCCTTAGTGATTAATCTTCAGAGCCGCAAGTACCATCTGATTGAAAAACGAATCAAGTACAACGGAACTTTTTTGAACTACTTTTCAGACAATCTTCTTGCTGTCGCTCCTAAGATTTCACCCAAGAAATCTATCAAAGAACTGGAAAAAACAGCTCAGAGGATTGCTGAATCTTTTAATACAGATGATTTTCAATTTCAATCTAAGGTAAAATCAGCGATTTTCAACAACTTAGAAGAAAGCAATGAATTGTCGCCTGAGAAATTGGCCAACGACCTTTTTGACAATAATCTGACTGCTCGTTTGAGTTTTATTGACCAAGTCAAAGAAGCCGTACCAGAACCAGTTCAATTTGATGAAATTGATGCTAGTCGCCAATTAAAGAAATTTGAAAATCAAAAACTCTCCTTGTCAAATGGAATTGAGCTCATTGTTCCTAATAACGTCTATCAAGACGCCGAGTCTGTTGAGTTTATCCAAAATGACAATGGAACTTACTCTATCTTAATCAAAAATATCGAGGATATCCAAAGTAAATAATGTTTAAACGAATTCGAAGAGTGCTTGTACTAGCAGTCTTCCTTTTTGCTGGATATAAAGCTTACCGCGTTCACCAAGATGTCAAGCAAGTCATGACCTATCAACCCATGGTGCGAGAAATCTTGAGTGAAAAAGACACCCCAGCAAACGAAGAGCTTGTGCTCGCTATGATTTATACCGAAACAAAAGGAAAAGAAGGCGATGTTATGCAGTCTAGTGAGTCTGCAAGTGGTTCCACCAACACCATCAATGATAATGTCTCTAGCATTCGGCAAGGCGTTCAAACTCTGACAGACAATCTTTATCTGGCCCAGAAGAAGGGTGTTGATGTCTGGACAGCTGTTCAAGCCTATAATTTTGGACCTGCCTATATCGATTTTATCGCCCAAAATGGCAAGGAAAACACCTTGGCTCTGGCCAAACAGTACTCTCGTGAGACTGTTGCCCCCTTGCTTGGTAATACCACTGGAAAGACTTATAGTTATATTCACCCCATTTCCATTTTTCACGGTGCCGAACTCTATGTAAATGGAGGAAACTATTATTATTCTAGACAGGTGCAACTCAACCTTTACATCATCAAATGTTTCACTCTCTTTTCGACATCTGGCTAGTCCAGATGTTTTTGTTATAAGTTTTCTTTAAGATAGATATATTACTCTAGAAAGGTAAAGGAGGGAATTCCCTATGAGAAAGAAACTCTTTCTGACTAGTGCTGCGGTCTTGTGGGCAGTAACAGCTATGAATAGCGCCCATGCAGCAACAGATGTTCAAAAAGTCATCGACGAAACCTATGTTCAACCTGAATATGTCCTAGGTTCATCCCTATCTGAAGACCAAAAAAATCAAACCCTTAAAAAACTAGGCTACAATGCCTCAACAGACACCAAAGAACTCAAGACCATGACACCTGATGTTTATTCTAAGATCATGAATGTGGCCACTGACTCTAGTTTACAGTTGTATTCATCAGCCAAGATTCAAAAACTAGGTGACAAGTCGCCACTTGAGGTCAAGATTGAAACACCAGAAAATATCACTAAGGTAACTCAGGATATGTACCGAAATGCAGCCGTAACTTTGGGTGTGGAACACGCCAAAATCACTGTAGCAGCCCCCATTCCTGTTACAGGTGAGAGTGCTTTAGCAGGGATTTACTATTCGCTAGAGGCTAATGGAGCCAAGGTGCCGCAAGCCAACAAAGAGTTGGCTCAAGAAGAGCTAAAGGCTTTGTCTGATATCAATGCTGAAAACAAGGACAAAACTGGCTATGATGCTAATAAATTAAATGTTGCCCTAGCCGATATCAAGTCAGGACTCGCCAAAGCTAAAGAAAGCAAGGGAAATCTGACAGAGGAAGATGTCCGTAAAATTGTTGAAGATACCTTGAAAAATTACAAACTTGATCAGGTTATAACAGGAAACCAGATCAATATCATCATCAATTTTGCTTTGAATCTCTCAAAGAGTGATATCCTCAGCAATACAGACTTCACTAAAACCTTGAATGACCTGAAACAAAGTATTGTTTCACAAGCTGGCGACAGTTTTAAAAATATCAACCTTAACTTTGATGCTGATAAGGCGCTAGAGGACGGTGGTAACTTCTTAAGCTCCCTCTGGCAAGCCATTGTCAACTTCTTCAAGAGTTTTGGTTCTTAAGAAATTTCATGGTATAATAGATGGTAACCGTAACGTTGCCGTCTTTTTTGTCGGCCAATAGAAAGATGAAGAGAATGTTAAAGAAAAATGATATTGTAGAAGTTGAAATTGTTGACTTGACCCATGAAGGGGCAGGAGTTGCCAAGGTAGATGGCTTGGTATTTTTTGTTGAGAATGCATTACCGAGTGAAAAAATTCTCATGCGAGTTCTCAAGGTTAATAAAAAGATTGGTTTTGGGAAAGTGGAAGAATACCTTGTCCAGTCACCACATCGTAATCAAGATCTAGATTTGGCTTACTTGCGTTCAGGAATCGCGGATTTAGGTCATCTTGCCTATCCAGAACAACTCAAATTTAAAACCAAGCAAGTCAAAGACAGTCTCTACAAGATTGCTGGAATTGATGATATAGAGGTTGCTGAAACTTTGGGTATGAAAAATCCAGTCAAGTACCGCAATAAGGCGCAGGTGCCTGTTCGTCGAGTGAATGGTGTCTTGGAAACAGGATTTTTCCGTAAGAATTCCCACGATCTCATGCCTTTGGAAGATTTCTTTATCCAGGATCCTGTGATTGATGAGGTAGTAGTAGCCCTACGAGACTTGCTCCGTCGTTATGATTTGAAACCTTATGATGAAAAGGAACAAGCTGGCTTGATTCGAAACCTTGTGGTGCGTCGTGGGCACTATTCAGGACAAATCATGGTTATTTTGGTTACAACTCGTCCCAAAGTTTTTCGTGTTGACCAATTAATTGAACAATTAATCAAGCAGTTCCCAGACATCACGTCTGTTATGCAAAATGTCAACGACCAAAACACCAATGCGATTTTTGGCAAGGAATGGCGTACGCTTTATGGTCAAGACTATATTACCGACCAAATGTTGGGAACTAACTACCAAATCGCTGGACCAGCATTTTACCAAGTCAATACTGAAATGGCAGAGAAGCTCTACCAAACAGCTATTGACTTTGCTGAATTAAAAGAAGATGATGTGGTTATCGATGCTTATTCTGGTATTGGAACAATTGGCCTCTCTGTTGCGAAACATGTCAAGGAGGTCTATGGTGTTGAAGTAATTCCAGAAGCGGTTGAGAATAGCAAGAAGAATGCCCAATTAAACAATATTTCAAACGCCCACTATGTCTGTGATACAGCCGAAAATGCCATGAAAAATTGGCTTAAAGATGGAATTCAACCAAGCCTTATCCTAGTGGACCCACCAAGAAAAGGACTCACAGAAAGCTTTATCAAGGCAAGTAGCCAAACAGGAGCTGACCGCATCGCCTATATCTCTTGTAATGTCGCAACCATGGCGCGTGATATCAAACTCTACCGAGAATTGGGATACGAGTTGAATAAAGTACAGCCGGTTGATCTTTTTCCTCAAACGCATCATGTGGAGGCGGTAAGTTTGCTAGTCAAGGAGTAAAACGACGAAGATTAGCATTTACTTCCGCCCATGCGATAGCTGTCCGTGATTGACAAGTGCTAGCACGCAGACAGAACGGAGATAGCGAACCGCTGAGTGTGTCGCTCTGCTCGTAAAAGCTTAGAAACCTTTGAACGAAAGGGATAATGAAAGCCTTGATTGCAAGGCTTTTTGCTTTATGGTGGGTAAGTATCAGAGTGAGAAAATTTTTGGAATGAGTAGAAGTGATAGCTAGAAATTATCAGTTTCTATTTCCATTTACCCTGTGGGTACGTGTTTGTTTCCATTGACAAGGAGTTTGTGGGAATAGAAATGTACCCACCTTGTTTGAATCAAGTGAAGTGTAGTTGAAGGAAATCTGTTGAAAGCAATACTTCATTTTACCGAATAAGTAATAATTTAGGCAACTTCAAATCGATTAAAAAAAACTATTTTAAAGGTTAAGAGTAGACAAAAATTGTCCACTCTTTTTTGCAAACTCAATTTATCAATAAATGAAATGAGGGAATGTAAAATGAAATATTTTGAGGTTGAGTTAGAAAATCCTGATGAATTTTTAAAACTACAAACAGAAGATTTTGTGAAAGCTAATCGCTTGCTACTAAGGAAGATAATCCAGAGCGTTACAGTCTATGAAGAAAACTTCGTCATATCCTTTAAATCTGGCATCGAATTGGAAGTATGAGTCTCATTCCATAACTTTTATATTGAACATATCATCTTGTTGTGTTATACTATAAATTGATATAAACAAAGATGTAGGAGGAACCGAAACTATGACAGCCTCAATGCGTTTAAGATAAGCTGGCAATAAAAAAAGCAGAATCTATACCCGATGATAGGCTTTTTTGTTGTGCTTATTTATACGATATTGAGCATTCATTAGTTACGGTGAGGATATTGGTTATTTAACTATACCTTTATTTAACTATGTCTTTAATATGAATGTTTCCAAATTGTATGTATGCAGACCAAAAGCCACATTGTGGGGTTTGGCCTGCATTTTTTATTGCCTAGAATGCTATTCAAAATAGAAATTCAAGCAAAATAATATGCAGGAGATAATATAAATGGAAAAATACAACAATTGGAAACGAAAATTTTATGCAATATGGGCAGGGCAAGCAGTATCATTAATCACTAGTGCCATCCTGCAAATGGCGATTATTTTTTACCTTACAGAAAAAACAGGATCTGCGATGGTCTTGTCTATGGCTTCATTAGTAGGTTTTTTACCCTATGCGATTTTGGGACCTGCCATTGGTGTGCTAGTGGATCGTCATGATAGGAAGAAGATAATGATTGGTGCCGATTTAATTATCGCAGCAGCTGGTGCAGTGCTTGCTATTGTTGCATTCTGTATGGAGCTACCTGTCTGGATGATTATGATAGTATTGTTTATCCGTAGCATTGGAACAGCTTTTCATACCCCAGCACTCAATGCGGTTACACCACTTTTAGTACCAGAAGAACAGCTAACGAAATGCGCAGGCTATAGTCAGTCTTTGCAGTCTATAAGCTATATTGTTAGTCCGGCAGTTGCAGCACTCTTATACTCCGTTTGGGATTTAAATGCTATTATTGCCATCGACGTATTGGGTGCTGTGATTGCATCTATTACGGTAGCAATTGTACGTATACCTAAGCTGGGTAATCAAGTGCAAAGTTTAGAACCAAATTTCATAAGGGAGATGAAAGAAGGAGTTGTGGTTCTGAGACAAAACAAAGGATTGTTTGCCTTATTACTCTTAGGAACACTATATACTTTTGTTTATATGCCAATCAATGCACTATTTCCTTTAATAAGCATGGAACACTTTAATGGAACGCCTGTGCATATTTCTATTACGGAAATTTCCTTTGCATTTGGGATGCTAGCAGGAGGCTTATTATTAGGAAGATTAGGGGGCTTCGAAAAGCATGTATTACTAATAACAAGTTCATTTTTTATAATGGGGACCAGTTTAGCCGTTTCGGGAATACTTCCTCCAAATGGATTTGTAATATTCGTAGTTTGCTGTGCAATAATGGGGCTTTCGGTGCCATTTTATAGCGGTGTGCAAACAGCTCTTTTTCAGGAGAAAATTAAGCCTGAATATTTAGGACGTGTATTTTCTTTGATCGGAAGTATCATGTCACTTGCTATGCCAATTGGGTTAATTCTTTCTGGATTCTTTGCTGATAAAATCGGTGTAAATCATTGGTTTTTACTATCAGGTATTTTAATTATTGGCATTGCTATAGTTTGCCAAATGATAACTGAGGTTAGAAAATTAGATTTAAAATAAACAATATTGGAGGAATATTTATGTATCTTATTTTCATGTAACTCTTCCTGCTAAAATCGCAGGGTTTTCCCTGCATACAAGCAAATGAAAGCATGCGATTATAGACAGGAGGAAATGTTATGGAATTAATATTAAAAGCAAAAGACATTCGTGTGGAATTCAAAGGACGCGATGTTTTAGATATAAATGAATTAGAAGTATATGATTATGACCGTATTGGTTTAGTAGGAGCAAATGGTGCTGGAAAAAGCACTTTACTCAGGGTACTTTTAGGAGAATTAACTCCCCCAGGATGTAAAATGAATCGTCTGGGTGAACTTGCCTATATTCCCCAGTTGGACGAAGTAACTCTGCAGGAGGAAAAAGATTTTGCACTTGTAGGCAAGCTAGGTGTTGAGCAATTAAATATACAGACTATGAGCGGTGGTGAAGAAACAAGGCTTAAAATAGCACAGGCCTTATCGGCACAGGTTCATGGTATTTTAGCGGATGAACCTACGAGCCATTTAGACCGTGAAGGAATTGATTTTCTAATAGGACAGCTAAAATATTTTACAGGTGCACTGTTAGTTATTAGCCATGACCGCTATTTTCTTGATGAAATAGTAGATAAAATATGGGAACTGAAAGATGGCAAAATCACTGAGTATTGGGGAAACTATTCTGATTATCTTCGTCAGAAAGAGGAAGAACGTAAGAGCCAAGCTGCAGAATACGAACAATTTATTGCGGAACGTGCCCGATTGGAAAGGGCTGCGGAGGAAAAGCGAAAACAGGCTCGTAAAATAGAACAGAAGGCAAAAGGTTCTTCAAAGAAAAAAAGTACTGAAGACGGAGGGCGTTTAGCTCATCAAAAATCAATAGGAAGTAAGGAAAAAAAGATGTATAATGCTGCTAAAACCCTAGAGCACAGGATTGCGGCCTTAGGAAAAGTAGAAGCTCCGGAAGGCATTCGCAGAATTCGTTTCAGGCAAAGTAAAGCATTGGAGCTCCATAATCCATACCCTATAGTCGGTGCAGAAATTAATAAAGTATTTGGGGATAAGGCTCTGTTTGAAAATGCATCTTTTCAAATTCCGTTAGGAGCAAAAGTGGCGTTAACTGGTGGTAATGGAATCGGAAAAACAACTTTAATCCAAATGATCTTAAACCATGAAGAAGGAATTTCTATTTCGCCTAAGGCAAAAATAGGTTACTTTGCACAGAATGGTTACAAGTACAACAGTAATCAGAATGTTATGGAGTTTATGCAGAAGGATTGTGACTACAATATATCAGAAATTCGTTCAGTGCTAGCATCTATGGGGTTCAAACAGAACGATATTGGAAAAAGTTTATCTGTTTTAAGCGGTGGAGAAATTATAAAATTGTTGCTTGCTAAAATGCTCATGGGTAGATATAACATCCTAATAATGGATGAACCCAGTAACTTCCTTGACATACCAAGTTTAGAGGCTTTGGAAATACTAATGAAGGAGTACACCGGAACTATCGTGTTTATCACCCACGATAAACGATTACTCGAAAATGTAGCAGATGTAGTTTATGAAATTAGAGATAAGAAAATAAATCTGAAACATTAAATTTAAGGTAGTCGCTGGTCAGTATAGTCTGTTCTGGTTGGCGACTCCATTGTTAAAGAGTATAAAGACTTTAGATTTTATGAATATTAAAAATAGGAACAGTCAATTGAACTGCTCCTATTTTTCTGCTAAATATATTGTAGTTTTCTTATATGTATAATGATAGATTAGCGGATTCTCATCTACGGTACTTACTTCAAATATGAAGAAGTGATCGCGGTTATCTCTGGACTTTTCCTTATTGAGGACAAAGTAATTCTTACGTGAAGTCGCCATTGTTTTTAGGATATCATCAGTTAGGAAGGTCAATGGAATATTCATGTTAGAGTAGCGGTAGAAGTCACGTTCAAAATCTTGGTAGCTCTCGCTATAATAGTCCATTTGTAGGTGATTACGCTGAAACTCAAGCTGATTCATAGAGCACCTCCTCGACAAGTTCAATACTAATAATGTCTTTTAATTTCAAATTGATGTGACCTGTTGTAGTTTTTATCAAAATGAAATCTTTGGTCAGACTTGGTATTGTTCCAGTGTAGGAAACACGCTTGTTTTTTTCAATCACTTGAATGCGTGTGCGTAGCTGCCCGGCGTATACTTGACTGAGGAGTAATAATTTCTTCTCTAGTGATAAGTCAGACATGTACGTTACTTTGTTTGTATCATCAGAGAGTGCTGATGCATGTTCAGATAGGAAAAAGCCCATCCATTTTTGCATCTTTGTATCCTGGTACTCTCTTGCTGATTGAAATGGTAAATATGAACGGTCAATCATATCAAATCCTTTCTATGCAGAGGCAAGGGTATTTTTATCAAATTGAATCGTAAAACCTTGAATTCCCCCACCTGTGTAACATTCTTTAAAGCGATTGATTACCTCAGTATAGATTATCACAGATGAGCTTGTTGGCTTAATGCTAAATGTAAATTCCAATGGTAATCGGTTTTCAGATTTAGCATGTACTAGTCGTATCGATATTTCAGTTGTTTTGAGTTTTCTCTGACGAAGTTTTGAAGTTGCTGTTTCAACGATTCCATGTAAAAATCTTTCAAGCATTTCAATATCATTACATCCTTTGCTACGGATTTCTGAAAATTGTACTGTATTTTTTTCTTGTTTCATTTTAATCCCTCCAATCCACCCGCGGAATGACCACCGATAAGTTTACTGCGTTCAATATTTCTGGAACCTTCAGTTAGGACGGTTCCTTTTTGTATGGCTAAAAAACCAAACTGTTCTCTGACAACATCAATAGCTGTCTGAAGTCTATTATCTTTTTCAATTTGTTCTACATCATCAAAGAGTGATAGTAGAGTATAGCTTTCATCTACGAAGCCACTATAAGATACACCAATTTGTCTCACTGCACCAGAGGTGTATTTTTTCGGAATAATACAAGTACATGACTCACCATTGTTTTGGGGAGATTTGCGGGTTCAATTTTATTCTGAGCATTTATAGATTTTTTCATCTCAGTCCTAGAATAGCCAATATGAATAGAAACGACAGTAGTCAATACTAGGGCTACTGTTCCGTTCCACAGTATCATTTAAAAATCATTTTCACACCCTTTCGTCTATTAGTATAGAAGAAAGCTCTCAGCACATGTCGAGTGTGTAAGCTTGTTAGTGAAACGTAGCTAATCCTCAAAAGGTTCACCCAAACCTTTTGAGTCCCACAAACGCATCACGTTGAGGCGGTATCACTGCTTGTACGAGCTGAAGCATCAGCGAAGTAGAAGCAGATGCTCCGCCCATGGGATAGGACTCGGAGAATGAGGAGGGAATATGATGAGATGATACAGAAAGCCTGAACTGATCAGGTGACGTGCTTATTTACATTAGCCTAATGATGAAAATAGAAAGATTATCGATGGTTATATTGGAATTGTACCAAAATGATTATTCTAAAGATATAGTCGCGTTTGATTCAATAAAAGAGGGGAAAACTTTTGTAGCTCAAATCCCTGGATATACTTTAGAAACAGAAGATGGATTTGAAGTAGAGTTTTTTAATCCTACAAATCTACCAGACTATCTGGAAATTATCTATAACGGAAACATTGTACCTTTGTCTAAATTTATGTTTGATCCTGAGGAAAATGTTGACATTATTTGGAAAGAAATCTCGAATCTATCCGAACCAAACGAAAAAGTAATTGAAGGCTATTCCAAAATCGATGCCTATGTTGTTAACAACGATGAAGTTAAAACCTAAGTGGAAGCAAGAGAAGCGAACTATCGGCAGGCAAAAGACTTTCTAGAATGCAGTGGATATGAAGTAGACAGAAGCTTTTTCAGAAGTGAAGACGGTGAAGCGATTCTCTACAGAAAAAAAGGTGCAGAAGATTGGCATTTCTTGTGTTACTTAGACCCAATATTTTTAGAGATTGAAGATGTAGAGGGATATGTTAAAGAAGAGGTTGGAGAAATTCAATAGTCAACCAAAGTTCCTTATCAGCATGTAGATTTGCTAGTAAAATCGTCAAATCCTTGTAACAAAGGGGGTTAAGAGAACCCTTGAGTGTAAGCCGTTTTCTTGTTTAGAGGGGACGTATTAGAGTATCCGCTCATAATTTATACTAGACCTGATAACTTATTTGAGATAGATTTTATTTCTATAAATACTGTGGAAATTTTTTAATACCAAAGATTTAAAGTTACTGTGTTAAAAAACCTCCCCACTTTTAAACTAATGTATTATAAAAATCAGTTGACATAAGTGTTACACCTGTGATAGAATTGACTTGAGGTGAAGAAAATGGCAACAGATAAAAATAGAATAATGATTAGCTTGGATGATAAAAATTTAGAGAAACTTGAAAATTTAGTAGAAGATGCTAGAGATAGAAGAGGAATGCGACTAACAAAGTCCCAAGTTATTGAATTACTCCTAAATACCGTTGATTATTTCGATGATATTATGGGAGCTATTTACTCAAAAAAATAACAGCGAAAATGCTATTATTTTTTTTACAAATAGGTGCAACACTAGTGATATAGGAGTGATAAAATGGTTGTTTATATTAGACAAAGTAAATTACCAAATGAGGTTTCAATTAATAAATACAATGCTCAAGTAGGTGCCTACTTACAAGGAGAAGAAGTTGTTTTATATCAATCTTTTTCTGAAATAAAACAGTTAACAAGCGATGATGCAGTTATAGATTATATAACGGAGACCAGAGCATTACTAAAAATGATGGGGTTAAACGTTCCGGTTTACGACTATCCTATTGAGCTTAAAGAGTTTTATGGTCGAAAGATTTATGCAGGTGTTTTAGGAGAGATTGTAAATATACCTGATAATTGGGGAAAATTTATTAAACCTAAAGCTGGATCAAAAGTCTTTACAGGAAGAGTTGTTAATGGAACCCGTGATTTGATAGGTATTGGTCTACCTTTCGACTATCCTATATGGATTAGTGAGGTTGTAGAATTCATAGCAGAATGGCGTTGTTTTGTGTTAGATGGTAGCGTATTAGATGTTCGCCCCTATACAGGTGATTATCATGCACAATTTGATCCTAGTGTAATTGATGAAGCCATATCATGTTGGAAAGATGCTCCAATAGCTTATGGACTAGATATCGGTGTCACTCGTGATGGCAGAACACTTGTAGTTGAAGTGAATGATGGTTATGCATTGGGAAATTATGGACTATCTCCTTTAAACTCAATCAATTTTCATAAAGCTAGATGGAAAGAAATGGTAAAACCTTATTTTGAAAAAAATGATGTCTTTACTATGCCTGAAAATGAAAATATAAGTTTCTAAAAGGAACAGAAATAAATCTGTGTAACTGCAACGAGTAAGTTGCAGTTTTTTGTTTGGAATAATGATATAATAGGTTAAGAAAATAATGAAAACGCTATATATTTGAAAATTGTTTAGAAAGTAGAAAGTATGAAAACAATTGACATGATTATTAAATCATCAACTTGAATTATAAAAAAAGAGTACTAACATGTCGAAATATACCGACGAAGATATTAGAAAATTAAATAAAATCACATTAAAAATTGCAGGTGATTATTTAGGTATTAGTTCACAAGCAGTTGCTATAGGTCTTAGAAATAATCTACTTCCAATTGGTTTTGCTATTCATAACGAAGAAAGAGATAGACGTTTCACTGAGAGTTGGTCATATCATATTATCGCTGAAAGAATGATTTCATACAATCACGGTAAGCTATCAGAAATCCGTGTTGAAAATATTGAAACTAGTTTAGATAAAATCATAGAGGAATTTAACGGATTAAAACAAGATTTACTTTTTATATTAAGCGAAAATGCAGAAGTGAAGAATTAGAGGTTTTTGAATTTGCGTTTTCGCTTGGTAAATATAAAAACGGTGATGTAAAATATAAGGGTAAAGGTGTTTCAAATGAAGATGATAAAGACCTTTTCTAGAGAAGAACTCTATGAAGAAATCTGGGAGATAAGTGCAAAACAAGTTTCATTGAAATATGATTTAAGCTATTCAGACTTACTCAAGAAATGCAAAGAATTTGAAATCCCAATTCCAAATGGTAGTTATTGGTATCGTAAGAATACTGGACAAGATTTAAGTGAACTTATTGTGCCATTACCACAAAATGTCGTAAATGAAGTTAATATTGATAGAAGAAGTCTAAAGAATAATAGAATAAAACCTGCTAAACATAAAGAGGTGAGTTCGGAAGATAAAAATAAAGATATTTTTAAACTTGATACAACTAGTATAAGAAGTTCATTATCATTTTTAGAGGACGATAAAATAGAGCGTATTATTGAAACAGTTTCAAATCTAAACCAGTCTCCAAATAAGAGGTTACATAAATCTGTAGCTGATCTAAGAGATAAAATTGTAGAGTGGAATAAGAGGGAAAAAGCTGCTTCTTATCCTTACTTTGATCCTAGACACAGATATAATGATTTAAAAGAACCTAAATTTGTAAAAAATATTTCACTAAATTCACTTCCTCGTTTATATCGCTTTTTAGATATACTGTTTACTGTAATTGAAAGAATCGGTGATAATGTAACTTCAAAATTGGATATTCAAATTGATAAGGATATTGTTCGTTTTGATGTTATAGAATCAACAGACAAAGTAAGTCATGAATTAACGAAAGAAGAAGCTAAAGAATTAGCGAAGTACAATGATAGCGTAAAGTTTAATGGATATGCTTATAAACCAAGAATAAGGAAGTATGACTATATACCAAATGGAAAATTTCGATTTAAGATAATAGATGGTAAATACATTAAAGATACTAATGAATTCTCGATTGAACAATCACTCCCAGAAATAATTGTTTTAATTTACCAAGAGTATTATAAAGTTAAGAACTTACGACTTGAACGAGAAGAGAGAGAAAGACTATACAAAGAGGAACAGGAGCGAAAAAGAAAATTACAAAATAGAATCGAAGAAGAGAAGAAGCAGACAATGTCTCTTCTTAATATGCTAGAAGATTTTCAAACAGCAAATGATTTAAGATTGATGGCTGATAAATTGGAGATGGCAGGGAAGCTTAGTAAAGACGAAATTGATTGGATTAGATCCAAAGCAGACTGGATCGACCCAATAGTTTCTTCAACAGACGAATTACTAGGAATTAGAAATCATGAAAATTCTAGAGAACAAAAAGAACAATATCTAAGTGAGAAAAGGTACTACTGGTAAATTTGTTTTTATAGAGTATAGTGTTATTGGAGTAAATGATTAACTATTGTAGTAATAAATCATTTTACACATTTATTTGAAATAGGCATTTGGTACAAGACAGTATATACTTTCGTTCTATAATATATAAGTTAACTAGCACCACATGTTCGGGTGCTATCACTGCTTGTTCAAACTGATTTAACAAGTATTTATCTAGTGAAAGCCCTACAGTAAGGAGTTTAAATATGAAATTCCATGAATTTGGTGATAAGAATTTGCCTTCTATCTTGCTGATACATGGCGGTGGCAGTTCTTGGTGGAATTATCTTCGTCAAGCACGGATCTTGTCGGTGGAGTATCGTGTCATTCTACCCACCTTGAATGGCCACGGCGAAGAATATCAACTTGATTATGTTTCTACTGAAGATTCTGCTTTGGAGATTCTAGACTATATCAAAGCAAACTGTGGTGGGAAATTGTTTGCGATTGGTGGTGTTTCACTTGGTGGTCAAATTGCCATGGAACTTTTGTCTTTAGACAGTGAAATTGCTGAGAAGGCCATCATAGATGGAAGCCTCTGTATTCCTCAACCAAGTTTAGCTAAAATCAGCATCTTTCTAGTGTCTCTATTTGGTAAACTGATGTTCAATAAATTCTCTTGTAAACTTCAGTTAAGCATGATGAACAAACTCTATCCTAAACTGGCTTATCCAGAGGAAATAAAAGCTTATTATTTGGAAGATTTGCCAAGGACGCCTGTCAAAACATTGGTGACAATTTACAAAAACTATATGGGATGTTACAAGCTGAAAGATATGATTTCTGCTAGCAAGGCTCAGGTTTTGTATATCTATGGTGAAAAAGAATTGAACTGTGTGAAAGAATCAGCGAAATTATTTCATCAGCTACATTCAAATACAATTTGGTATGAAGCAAAGGGGTATAACCACGGTTATTTATCAGCTTACCTGCCTTATGAGTGGATTGATTTGGTGGTGCCATTTTTAAAGAGTGATTCATTAGAAATGTGTAACGAATCCGATATGCCATAAAGAGGTATCTTATGCTAGGAGCAATTATTGGAGATATTGTCGGCTCTGTTTACGAAAGGAACAATATCAAAACGAAGGATTTTCCTTTATTTCTTGAGGATTGTTTTTTCACGGATGATACGGTAAGTCCGAACCGTTGAATGTGTAAGCTTGTTAGTGAAACGTAGCTAATCCTCAAAATAAAGAAACTAAAACTCCATTATTTTGATATGACAACCTAAATTGGTTTTAAGGAGGTGTTATATTGATAGAGAGCAGACCTGAGTTTGATAAAATCGTATCATTCGATGAGTTTAATAAATATTATTGGTATCGTGATGAACTTTCACAGATATGCAAGTCATTAGGACTTGAATATAGAGGGACAAAACAGGAACTAAATGATATTATTGAGCAGTACTTTCAGGGGAATTTTATTAAAAAATCATCAATAAAAAATAAAAAGAAACGAGTAGAAGTCGTTACCTTGGACACACCCTTGCTTGAATGTGGATTCTCCTTTAATGCACACTTTAGAGAATATTTCTCAACTTTAACAGATGTTTCGCCATTTAAATTTACTGCTGATATGGCTACAGCTTGGAGAAAAGTAAAAAGAGAAAATGATTTGAGTTTTACAATCCAAGATATGCTAAAAGTCTATTATGGAAATTCAGATTATGCCAAGTATGATCATTCGGTTTGTCAATGGAATCAATTTTTAAAGGATTTCTGTGTAGACGAAAATAGTCGTAACTACTCAAACAAGTTAAAAGTAGCTTCTATTCTTTGGAAAGAAGTTAGAAATTCAAAAGCTGAAAAAATTTATTCAAAGAATCTTTTGACTGAATATGCTGATAAAATAAAAGAGTATGGGAAGTAGAAAAATCAGTCTAAACCAATAGTTCACGAGGAGGAATCTTATGCTAGGAGCAATTATCGGAGATATTATCGGTTCTGTTTACGAATGGAACAATATCAAAACGAAGGACTTTCCTTTATTTCGGAAGGATTGCTTTTTTACAGATGACACGGTTATGACCTGTGCTGTTGCAGAGGCGATTATGAATGGGGGACAAAAAGACGACTTCATTGATGCTATGAAGAAATATGGTAGAATGTATCCTGATGCTGATTATGGTGCTCGGTTTAATGCATGGCTAAACAGCGATAACCGTGAGCCTTATAATAGCTTTGGGAATGGTTCGGCTATGCGTGTTTCTCCATGTGCTTGGACAATGGACTGTGGTTTTTGTGCGAGAACCGGAATGTGGCCATCATCTAGGGAATTTGCGAGTCTTTCTGCAGAGGTAACTCATAATCATCCAGAAGGTATCAAAGGTGCAATGGCTACAGCTGATGCTATCTTTCTGTGTCGTTATTACTTTGGAGGTTATTGCGGAGATTATGAGCAACCAATCAATGACAATCCTACAGAGTGTAAAAGACGGATTAAGGATTATATTGAGCAGGAATACGGCTACAATCTATCTCAAACTTTAGATGAAATCCGCCCTACATACCGTTTCAATGAAACGTGCCAGGATACCGTACCACAGGCCATTATTGCATTTCTAGAAAGTAGAGACTTCGAAGATGCGATAAGAAATGCCATCTCACTTGGTGGCGACAGTGATACACTTGCTGCAATCACTGGCAGCATAGCAGAGGCAGCTTATGGTATTCCTGATTGGATAAAGGAAAAGGCCTACTCTTATTTGGATGAACCCATAAATGATGTACTCAGGCGATGGGATAATGAGGTTGATATAAAATAAAAGCGTTTCAATCTCCAGTACGTCATATTTCTCTTTTCCGTATTTTCATTGTATAATGGTAGTACATTTACTTGCGTACGATGAAATATAAACATTTTTTATGAATATTAAGGAGAAAATCAATGAAAAAAGCAATGTTAATTATCAACCCTACCTCTGGTGGTGAGAAGGCTTTAGATTATAAAGAAAAGCTGGAGAATAAAGTAAAAGAATACTTTGAGCACGTAGAAACCAAAATTACCGAAAAAGCGCTGGATGCAACACATTTTGCTGAGGAAGCTTCTCGTGAGCAGTACGATGCAGTGGTTGTGTTTGGTGGAGATGGGACTGTCAACGAAGTCATTTCGGGTATTGCTGAGAGAGACTACATTCCTAAGTTAGGGATTATCCCTGGCGGTACGGGTAACCTCATTACAAAACTATTGGAAATCAATCAAGACATCGATGGAGCTATTGATGAACTGTATTTTGATTTAACCAATAAGATTGATATCGGTAAAGCGAATGACAATTATTTTGGTTATATCTTTAGTATCGGTTCTCTTCCTGAAGCGATTCACAATGTTGAAATCGAGGACAAGACAAAATTCGGTATTTTAGCCTATGCTGTAAATACCATGAAATCTGTCATGACGGATCAGGTCTTTAACATTAAGGTTGAGACAGAAAATGGAAATTATGTTGGTGAAGCTAGTCATGTTTTGGTCCTCTTGACAAATTACTTCGCTGATAAGAAAATCTTTGAAGAAAACAAGGACGGCTATGCCAACATTTTGATTCTTAAAGATGCTTCTATATTCTCTAAATTATCCGTCATTCCAGATTTACTAAAAGGAGATGTTGTCGGCAATGATAATATTGAGTATATCAGAGCGCGTAATATTAAGATCTCTTCAGATAGTGAATTGGAGTCAGATGTTGACGGCGATAAATCGGATAACCTACCTGTAGAAATCAAAGTCCTAGCTCAGCGAGTAGAAGTATTTTCAAAACCGAAAGAGGATTAGTATATAGAGAAAGCCTTTTTTAAGGCTTTTTGTATACTTTAAAAGATAGTTCCTTTAAGAACGAACATTCCTTGCAAATAGTTTACAAAAATAGTATACTGGATTTATTGATTTTGAAAACGTTTGCGTAAAATTTGAATTAGAACTTAAGGAGACAAATTAATGGAATTAAGTGCTATTTACCATAGGCCTGAATCGGAGTATGCCTATCTTTATAAGGATAAGAAACTTCATATTCGGATTCGAACTAAGAAGGGGGATATTGAGAGTATCACCTTGCATTATGGTGACCCTTTTATCTTTATGGAGGAGTTTTATCAGGATACAAAGAAAATGGCCAAGATAACTTCTGATGCCTTATTTGACCATTGGCAAGTTGAAGTGTCAGTTGACTTTGCACGTATCCAGTATCTCTTTGAACTCAAGGATACAGAAGGTCAAAGCATTTTGTATGGCGATAAAGGGTGTGTGGAAAATTCTCTAGAAAATCTTCAAGCCATTGGAAACGGATTCAAATTGCCTTATCTTCATGAGATTGATGCCTGCCAGGTTCCTGATTGGGTTTCAAATACGGTATGGTATCAGATTTTCCCAGAACGTTTTGCCAATGGAAATACTCGATTAAACCCAGAAGGGACTTTAGGCTGGGATTCATCTATCACACCTCAGAGTGATGATTTCTTTGGTGGTGATTTACAGGGGATTATTGCTCATCTGGATTACTTGCAAGACTTGGGCATTACTGGACTTTATCTTTGTCCGATTTTTGAATCTACGAGCAATCATAAGTACAATACGACAGATTATTTTAAAATTGACCGTCATTTTGGAGACAAGGAGACCTTTCGGGTGCTGGTCGAGCAAGCGCATCAGCGAGGTATGAAAGTCATGCTGGATGCTGTATTTAATCATATTGGTTCGCAATCTACTCAATGGCAAGATGTTGTCAAAAATGGTGAGCAATCTGCTTATAAAGATTGGTTCCATATACAACAATTCCCAGTGACAACTGAAAAGCTAGCCAACAAGAGAGACTTACCCTATCATGCTTTTGGTTTCGAGGACTATATGCCTAAGCTAAATACAGCCAATCAAGAGGTCAAGGACTATCTATTAAAGGTTGCGACTTATTGGATTGAAGAGTTTGATATCGATGCTTGGCGTTTGGATGTGGCTAATGAGATTGACCATCAGTTCTGGAAGGATTTTCGTAAGGCAGTTTTAGCTAAAAGGCCTGATCTTTATATCCTAGGAGAAGTCTGGCATACGTCTCAGCCTTGGCTAAATGGAGATGAGTTCCATGCAGTCATGAATTATCCTTTATCTGATAGTATCAAGGACTATTTCTTACGAGGAATTAAGAAGACTAATCAGTTCATCGATGAAATCAATGGTCAGTCTATGTATTACAAACAGCAGATTTCAGAGGTTATGTTTAATCTCTTGGATTCGCATGATACAGAACGAATCTTGTGGACGGCAAATGAAGATGCTCAACTGGTCAAATCAGCTCTAGCCTTTCTCTTTTTACAAAAGGGAACACCCTGCATTTATTACGGAACCGAGTTAGCTTTAACCGGAGGACCAGACCCAGATTGTCGACGTTGTATGCCTTGAGAACGTGTATCAAGTGACAATCATATGCTGAACTTTATGAAGAAGCTGATTAATATTAGAAAACAAGCGTTATCAACCATTCAGCATGGTAAGTATGACCTCGAAGAAATCAAACAAGATGTAGTAGCTTTGGAATGGAAATACGAAGGACAGGTCTTCAAAGCTATATTTAACCAATCAAAAGATGATTATCTTTTAGAGAAAGAAGCAGTAGCACTAGCAAGCAATTGCCAAGAATTTGAGAATCGGCTTGTCATCTCTCCAAAAGGATTTGTGATTTTTCATTAAAGAGCAATTATGAGCGACAGGAAAGTTGTAGTATAGAGAAGACTTTACAAACAGACTATTTGTCCTCTTGCTACAAATGATATATAATTTAACATAGAGAAAATAGGAGGACTAATCGAATGGAATTAAAAGATTTTACAGAAAAAGAACAGGAAATGATTAAGAAGGGACTGACGACGTCTAAGATTAGTGACAAGGAAACTGCTGAGAAGATTCTTGCGCTAGTACCACAAGACTTGATTAAGCGAATTCCATTTTTCGTCAGAAAACATGCTACGACTCGTACGATTAAACGCATTTCAATTGAACACCCTGAACTCTACGCTGCAGCTCAAACAAGTGGTGAGATTCCGGAAAAGGAACGCGAAGAATTGCGTCAGATTATCACGACTATCTTTGAGCAAAAGATGAATAAGCATAGTATTAAGTAGAGAATGAAAAAATATTTTATTGGCGGTCTGGGAAGCAATATCTATCATAGCAAGGATTTTCTTCAAGAACTAGATTCGCAGGTTTATTTTCTAAGTCCATATGAAAAGCATCTTCGAGATGAAACAGAATTGAAATTATGGTTTAAAAATGAGATTGTAGAGGAAGAATCTATCTGTCTGATAGGTCATTCTCTTGGAGGAGATTTGGCGCGTTATCTCGCATCGGAATTTCATGAAGTGAAAAAACTGATTCTTTTGGATGGTGGCTATCTAGATTTAGATAAGATTTTAACTTTAGATGCGGAATTAGAGGAAACTAAAAACTATATCAAATCTCAAGTCGTTTCAGACTTAGCTCTTCTTATTTCTAAAGAAAAATCTGAAGCAAAGCATTGGTCAGAAAATATGGAGAAAGCCGTAAGACAGTCATATCACTGGAATTCTAAGTATAATAGATATGAGTTAGCTATAAAATATGAAAATATAGAAGCGATATTCCGCCTACGGAGGAAAATACAAGCTTTTAAGAGAGAAGTGGGAGATACCTTGTTTATCAGTCCTCGCTATCCTAATGAAGCTACATGGAGAGAGGAAGCCCTAAAAGAATTGCCAGACTATTTTGATACTATTCTTTTAGAGAACTTTGGCCATGAGCTTTATACTGAAGCCCCTAGAGAAATCGCTAGTCTAATTAATGAGTGGCTCGCTTATTCTCAATGAGCTACTTGCATTACTTAAAATGTTATAAGATTTAAATCTAAAAATTATTAATACTCAGATAACAAAAAACGAACAGGCTCTTTTTCTGTCATTCAGAAGAGAACTTGTTCATTTTTTTTATGGATTTAGTTTGCTTTTTAAAACACGCGATACACATAGGGATTCTCTGGTTTATCGACTTTGGTAAAGCTGTCGATTTCCAATGTTGGGAGGTTTTGTTTGAGTTCTTTATGATAGTGATTGACCAGTTTTCCTTTGGCTGTAATCCAAGTGTTGTCCTCATACTGACGGGTATTTCCCTTAGTTAGCAATCCATAGACACCAGAATCCGCGATACAATGGATAATGCCGAAGCGGAACAGAAATTGGCTATTGGCATGACTGGGGTCGTTATAGACAAAGCCTGTGAACTGGACTGTCTTGCCCTCAAATTCATCTGGATAGTCGTAGATGGCTTCCATGACTTCCATATAGTTTTCATTAGTAATCTGAATGCTATCTTGGGCCAAGTATTTATCCGCCGCAGTTCGCATTTCCTTTTCATAGGCTGATTTTGAAAAATAGGAACTGGTATCTGGTTTCAAATATTGGCTTGTCGTCCCTTCACTTGTCTGAATGGCTTGATCCGTTCCTTCTGATAAGGGGAAGTGATAGCCTTTGGCAGAAACGGTCTGAGAATCCAAGCTAACAGTTGGAAAAGTTAAACCGACGACAATAGGAATAGCCAGAAGAGCAACACTAGTAACCTTCGCTAATCGGCTGTTCAGATGACTGTGGGTTTTAACTTGCTTCATCCAGATATACAGTTGAACAATTGCCAAAATAAAGGAAAGTACCATAGAAATATAGGCCAGATAGGAATAGTGCATGTTGATGTACTGGTTTAATTTGCCCGACAGATGGAGATAAATGGTCAGTTCAAAATAGCCAGCTAAAACTAAAAATCGAATCATAGGATGACTCCAATCAAGAGAGAATACACTAAGACAACGAGTGTCACAATCGTTATGAAGTGACTGATAAATCGTGCTTTCAAGTAATTTTTCATCATGAGAATATTTTTGATATCCAGCATTGGGCCAATGACGAGAAAGGCCAGAACTGGTGCTAAACCGAAACTTGAGAGAAGAGAAGCGCCGATAAAGGCATCCGCCTCACTACAGAGCGACAGAAGAAAGGCCAAAAGCATCAAGAGCAGGATGGCAAAAAGAGGAGTCGCACTGATAGAGGTCAGAATCCGAGTTGGAACATAAACCTGTATAACAGAGGCAAAGAGACAGCCAAATACTAAATAACGTCCCGTATCAAAAAATTCATCAATGGCTTGCACAAAGACCTGAAAAACTTTTTTTGCAGGACTCAAATGAGAAAAATCGTGCTCATGACAGGCCAAACGATTTTCTTTCTGAATCGGTTCTTGCCAGAAGAATCCTAGAAAAATCCCAAGTATCACAGCCACTACAATGGAACCAAGAGCTCGTAACAGGGCGACATGGAAGGAGTTGCCAAAGGCAGAATAGGTCGCAAAGAGAACAATGGGATTGATAACAGGCGCTGTTACGAGAAAGGGAACAGCCGTGTAACTGGGAACCTTCTTTTCCAGAAAACGATTGATAATGGGGACGATTCCACATTCACAAGAAGGGAAAAGTATCCCAACGAAGGTGCCAAAAAAGATTCTCCCCCAACGATTTCGAGGGAGAAAATGATACACCTTATCAGGTGTGATATAAACCTCAATCAGTCCTGAGACAATACTTCCTATCAGAACGAAGGGTAGGGCTTCAATGATGATAGAGAGAAAAATAGCCCCAGTCTGAAGCACACTAGACGGGAGTTGTTGGAAAGCAGTCATCTAGTTTTTCTTTTCTGCTTTGGCTTTTTTCTCTTTATCATCAGGGAAAGTGACCTGCTTCAAATCTGGGAGTTTAGCAAACTCTTCAAACATCTTGTCCAAGTCGTCTCGTTTTGTAAATTTTACAGCCATAGGTGTACCTCGATTCTAAATTCTACCTCTATTATACTATTATTTTAAGGAAAAGGGAAAAGTTAAAATCGAGTATCTAACGAATAATAGAGCGTGATATAGCCTAATATACACTATGATTGTGATATAATAATTGTGAAATAACGGAGGAAATGATGGAACATAAAAAGATCGGTCAGGTAACTGACGAAGTAAAAGAAATTTTTAATATTGTTCTTGAAGCTAGTGATATTAAAGTTAATAAAGAAGGTTTAAGAAGCCATATGTTGAAACGGCATCATAATGATGTGATTCATCATATCGAAGACCTGGAACTTATACTAAGTAATCCAGATTTCGTTGGGATCAATCCACGAGAGAAAGATGCTAGTTTTGAATATGTTAAAAGATTTGATGATAATGTTCTTGTTGCCATCAAGTTACATAAAAGTGGAGATTTCTTTTATGTTCCGACCATGTATCGTTTACAAGATTACAAGTTACAAAGTCGTATTAAGTCAGGTAGATTGAGAAAACTTGACAAAGAAAGTAGATAGTGCTAGAATAATATTAACGAAAGACATTTGAGGGCAGAAAGGTTCCTGCCACACCTTGAAAAGGTATCTGAGATGCTGGGTACACCGACCAGCCAAGTGTCCGTTATTTCAAAGGAGGGAGCTTAAATGCTCCTTTTTTGTTTAAAAATTTCAAAAAAGATTACACTCACCGCAGGCTCAGGCTTGCGTTTTTTTTATTTCTCAAAAACACGCATTTTGGACGATTATAAACAGAAGTCTAAATCCTATTCTTCAAAAAAAAGTTTTCTTGAAGAATAGAGAGGGAGAATAGTGGCGCATTATTGTCAAAAATAAAAACAGTGAAATTAATCACTAGTCCTTTTGTAAACTATTAGAATTAAATTGCAACCTTCTCAATGAATAGAATATTGAAATGAAGTAAATTTATTTCCCAACTTATGTTTTAAAATCGTAAGAGCTAATTTGAAACGTTTAGCTTATGGTATAATATATTCATGGATAAAAAATATGAAAAAATCTCCCAGGATTTGGGAGTGACTTTAAAGCAAATTGATACTGTTCTAAGTTTGACAGCTGAAGGGGCGACTATTCCCTTTATCGCGCGTTACCGCAAGGACATGACTGGTAGTCTGGATGAGGTGGCGATTAAGGCCATTATTGACTTGGATAAAAGTCTGACAAATCTCAACGACCGTAAGGAAGCCGTCTTAGCTAAGATTCAAGAACAAGGCAAGTTGACCAAGGAGTTGGAAGAAGCTATCTTAGCTGCCGAAAAATTAGCAGACGTAGAAGAGCTCTATCTTCCATACAAGGAAAAGCGTCGGACCAAGGCAACCATTGCTCGTGAAGCTGGACTCTTTCCTCTTGCTCGCTTGATTTTGCAGAATGTAACTGACTTAGAGAAGGAAGCAGAAAAGTTCGTCTGTGAAGGATTTGCTACTGGTAAGGAAGCCTTGGCCGGTGCAGTTGATATCTTGGTCGAAGCCTTATCGGAAGATGTGGCCTTGCGTTCCATGACTTATCAGGAAGTTCTGAGACACTCTAAACTCACTTCTCAAGTCAAGGATGAAAGTCTTGATGAAAAGCAGGTTTTTCAGATTTATTATGATTTTTCAGAGACAGTTGGAAATATGCAAGGCTATCGTACTTTAGCCCTCAATCGTGGGGAGAAGCTAGGTGTCTTGAAGGTCGGTTTTGAACATGCAACGGACCGTATTCTTGCCTTCTTTGCAACTCGTTTCAAGGTAAAAAATGCCTATATTGATGAAGTTGTTCAACAGTCAGTTAAGAAAAAAGTTTTGCCTGCTATCGAGCGCCGTATTCGGACAGAATTGACTGAGAAAGCAGAAGAAGGAGCTATCCAACTCTTTTCGGACAACCTACGCAATCTCCTCTTGGTTGCTCCACTGAAAGGGCGGGTGGTTCTAGGATTTGACCCTGCCTTTCGTACAGGTGCCAAGCTAGCTGTCGTAGATGCAACAGGAAAAATGCTGACAACTCAGGTTATTTATCCTGTCAAACCAGCCTCTGCTCGTCAAATCGAAGAAGCCAAGAAAGATTTGGCAGATTTGATTGGTCAATACGGCGTGGAAATTATTGCCATCGGTAATGGAACGGCCAGTCGTGAAAGTGAAGCTTTTGTGGCGGAAGTTCTTAAAGATTTTCCTGAGGTTAGTTATGTCATTGTAAATGAAAGTGGTGCTTCGGTCTATTCTGCCAGCGAACTTGCTCGTCAGGAGTTCCCAGACTTAACCGTTGAAAAGCGTTCTGCCATCTCTATCGCCCGTCGTTTGCAGGACCCCCTTGCTGAATTGGTCAAAATCGATCCTAAGTCAATTGGTGTCGGTCAGTACCAGCACGATGTCAGCCAGAAGAAATTGTCTGAGAGTCTGGACTTTGTCGTGGATACCGTGGTGAACCAAGTCGGTGTCAATGTCAATACGGCCAGCCCAGCTCTTCTTTCCCATGTAGCTGGACTCAACAAAACCATCTCTGAAAATATTGTCAAGTATCGTGAAGAAGAAGGAAAAATCACTTCACGAGCTCAAATTAAGAAGGTTCCGCGTCTGGGCGCCAAGGCCTTTGAACAGGCAGCTGGTTTCCTTCGTATCCCAGAAAGTAGCAATATCCTTGATAATACAGGAGTTCACCCAGAAAATTACGCTGCCGTTAAGGAACTTTTCAAACGTTTGGACATTACAGGCTTGAATGAAGAAGCTCAAGGCAAACTCAAGTCGCTTTCAGTCAAGGAAATGGCGCAAGAGCTAGACCTTGGTCCAGAAACTCTTAAAGATATCATTGCAGATCTTCTCAAACCAGGTCGAGATTTCCGTGATTCCTTTGACGCACCTGTGCTTCGCCAAGATGTCCTAGATATCAAAGACCTAGTGGTAGGCCAGAAGCTAGAAGGTGTTGTGCGTAACGTCGTTGACTTTGGTGCCTTCGTTGACATTGGGATTCATGAGGACGGTCTGATTCATATTTCCCATATGAGTCGCAAATTTATCAAACACCCAAGCCAAGTGGTGTCAGTCGGAGATTTGGTGACCGTTTGGGTCAAGAAAATCGATACTGAACGTGAAAAAGTCAATCTGTCGCTCCTCGCTCCAAATGAAACTGACTGATTACGTCAAGCAGGTTTCACTAGAAGACTTCGGCAGACCTTTTATCCATCATGTCCAGTGGAATAGGCGTCTACGTTCGACAGGTGGGCGATTTTTCCCAAAAGATGGGCATTTGGATTTTAATCCTAAGGTTTATCAGGAACTGGGGTTGGATGTTTTTAGAAAAATTGTCCGACATGAACTCTGTCATTATCATCTCTATTTTCAAGGAAAGGGCTATCAACATAAGGACCGAGATTTTAAGGAACTGTTGAAAGCGGTGGATGGATTACGCTTTGTACCATCCTTGCCCAATAACAACTCCAAGACTATCAAAATCTATCGTTGCCAATCCTGCCAGCAAAGTTATCAGCGCAAACGAAGGATTGATACTAAACGCTATCGCTGTGGACTTTGTCGAGGTAAATTGCTACTAATAAATCAGCCTGAGGACTGATGAAAGCCGAGCCTACCCGTGATATACTATGTCTAATCTAGCAGAAAGAGGAAGTATCATGAACAGTAAATTTTATAAAATGAGACGAAATCGCATGATTTCAGGAGTTCTGGCAGGTTTGTCAGATAAGTGGAACTTTGATGTTACCCTTGTTCGTTTTCTATTTGCTATTTTTACAGTCGCAAACTTTGGACTTGGCGTGATTATCTATATCATCCTAGCTTCTATCATGCCTACCAAGGAAGAAATTGAAGCAGAAATGTACGGAACAGGCCCACGTAAACGCAAAGAAGCCCAAGCCATTGACGATAATGAAGGCTGGTTTTGGTGAGGTAGAAACAGTTATTTTACTGTTAGTCTATGAATTCGACTAATCTATTTTAAAATTTTTGAACCCTTGTATCTGCAAGGGTTTTCTTCTTATTTTCTTTTTATAGTAAAATATTTTTAATGAAATGGCTACATTTCCCCCAATCTTACAAAAATGTAAGATTAAAGTCTTTTTTGTAAGGTTAGGTTATGGCAAGCGGTCTTTTTTTGATGTAAACTAGACTCATAAAGAATAAAGGAGTAACATCATGAAACAAATCTTACAGAAGAAAACAAGAAAACCAAGCCATAAAGATATCGAGCGCGTTCAGCTGGGATGCGCTATGATGCAAGCAACATTTCATTTGATGGGATATTAAGAAAGGAGATTCACATGACACTTTTAGATGTAAAACACGTTCAAAAAATTTATAAAACTCGTTTTCAGGGCAACCAAGTAGAAGCCCTCAAGGATATTCACTTTACCGTAGAAAAGGGTGACTACGTTGCCATCATGGGTGAGTCTGGTTCTGGTAAATCAACTCTTCTCAATATCCTAGCTATGCTGGACAAACCAAGTCGTGGGCAGGTTTACCTGAATGGAACAGACACAGCAACCATTAAAAATTCACAGGCCTCTAGCTTCCGTCGTGAAAAGCTAGGATTTGTCTTCCAAGATTTTAACTTGCTAGATACCCTGTCCGTTAAGGACAATATCTTGCTTCCACTTGTCTTGTCAAGAAGACCTATTACGGAAATGATGAAGAAATTGGTAGTGACAGCTGAGAATTTAGGCATCAACCAATTGCAAGAGAAGTACCCTTACGAGATTTCAGGTGGGCAGAAACAGCGTGTAGCAGTAGCCCGCGCCATCATCACAGAACCTGAAATTCTCCTTGCGGATGAGCCAACAGGAGCCCTTGATTCCAAGTCATCTACAGCCTTACTTGATGTTTTTGATGAAATCAATGAGCGCGGCCAAACCATCCTCATGGTAACCCACTCCACAGCAGCAGCTAGCAGAGCTAAACGTGTACTCTTTATCAAAGACGGCATTCTTTACAACCAAATCTATCGTGGAGAGAAGACAGAACGTCAGATGTTCCAAGAAATCTCTGATACCTTGACTGTCATGGCAAGCGAGGTGAATTAGTATGTTTCGATTAACCAATAAGTTAGCGGTATCGAACTTGATTAAAAACCGCAAGCTCTACTATCCTTTTGCGCTGGCTGTTCTCTTGGCAGTCACTGTCACCTATCTCTTTTACTCTCTAACCTTTAATCCTAAGATTGCGGAAATTCGTGGAGGATCCACCATTCAAGCTACTCTTGGATTTGGTATGTTTGTCGTCACCCTTGCGTCAGCCATAATCGTACTCTATGCCAATAGTTTTGTTATGAAAAACCGTTCCAAGGAACTGGGAATTTATGGCATGTTGGGCTTGGAGAAGCGCCATCTAATCAGTATGACCTTTAAGGAGTTAGTGGTATTTGGGATTCTAACTGTTGGAGCGGGTATCGGTATTGGAGCATTGTTTGACAAGTTGATTTTCGCTTTCTTGCTCAAACTGATGAAATTGAAGGTTGAGCTGGTCGCTACCTTTCAAATGAATGTTGTCATTGCAGTACTTGTTGTCTTCGGTTTGATTTTCCTAGGACTCATGTTCCTGAATGCCCTTCGAATCGCCCGTATGAATGCTCTCCAACTCTCTCGTGAGAAAGCTAGTGGTGAGAAAAAAGGTCGCTTCTTACCTCTCCAAACTATTCTTGGTTCGATTAGTTTAGGGATTGGCTACTATCTTGCCCTTACGGTAAAAGATCCTCTTACAGCCCTAACAACTTTCTTCCTAGCTGTTTTACTGGTTATCTTTGGGACCTATCTCTTGTTCAATGCAGGAATTACCGTTTTCCTACAAATCTTAAAGAAAAACAAGAAATACTATTACCAACCAAATAATCTTATCTCTGTTTCCAACCTGATTTTCCGTATGAAGAAAAATGCGGTTGGACTAGCAACTATCGCTATTTTGTCAACAATGGTCTTGGTAACCATGTCTGCAGCGACTAGTATTTTCAATGCCTCAGAAAGCTTTAAAAAAGTGATGAATCCTCATGATTTTGGGATTAATGGACGAAATGTTGAAAAAGAAGACCTGGACAAACTTTTGAGCCAGTTTGCAAGTGACAAAGGTTATAATATCAAAGAAAAAGAAGTTCTTCGTTACGCTTACTTTGGTGTTGCAAACCAAGAAGGTAGCAAGTTAACCATTTTTGAAAAAGGACAAAACCGTGTCCAAGTCAAAACAGTTTTTATGGTATTTGACCAAAAAGATTATGAAAATATGACTGGTCAAAAACTCTCTCTATCAGGAAATGAGGTCGGACTCTTCGCCAAGAACGATGGTCTAAAAGAACAGAAAACTCTAACTCTAAATGATCATCAATTTTCTGTAAAAGAAGAATTTAATAAAGATTTCATTGTGAACCATGTCCCAAATCAGTTTAATATTTTGACTACTGATTACAATTATCTTGTTGTACCTAATTTACAAGCCTTTTTGGATCAATTCCCAGATTCAGATATCTATAATCAGTTTTACGGTGGTATGAATGTAAATGTCAGCGAAGAAGAACAACTCAAGGTTGCTGAAGAATATGAAAACTACCTCAACCAGTTTAATGCTCAATTAAACACAGAAGGTAGCTATGTGTATGGTAATAATCTAGCAGATGCTAGTGCTCAAATGAGTGTCCTCTTTGGCGGTGTCTTCTTTATTGGTATTTTCCTATCCATTATCTTTATGGTCGGAACCGTTCTGGTCATCTACTACAAACAAATTTCTGAAGGCTATGAAGACCGTGAACGCTTTATTATCTTGCAAAAAGTTGGTTTAGATCAAAAGCAAATCAAGCAAACCATTAACAAACAGGTGTTAACTGTTTTCTTCCTTCCTTTGCTTTTTGCCTTCATACATCTAGCCTTTGCCTACCATATGCTTAGTCTGATTTTAAAAGTGATTGGTGTAATAGATACGAATATGATGTTGATTGTGACCTTGTCTATCTGCGCTATCTTCCTCATCGCCTATGTCTTGATTTTTATGATTACTTCAAGAAGTTATCGCAAGATTGTGCAAATGTAAAAAAGATACCTCGACTTCAAAATCGAGGTATTTCTTGTATTTTATACTCAATGAAAATCAAAGAGCAAACTAGGAAGCTAGCCGCAGGTTGCTCAAAGCACTGCTTTGAGGTTGCAGATAGAACTGACGAAGTCAGTAAACATATATACGGCAAGGCGAAGCTGACGTGGTTTGAAGAGATTTTCGAAGAGTATTAAATGCTGAAAAGTTGTCCGAGCAGGAAAGTAACTCCCATGGTCAAGAGCCCAATAGCTAGGTTCCGAATCATAGCAGTTTTGCTTGGTGCTTTTCCAAGTTTGGCACTAGTATAGCCAGTCACCAAGAGAGAAAGACCTACAATCAGGACAGTAGCAGGGATGCGGTAGTCACTTGGGAAAATGGTAATTGAGAGCATTGGTGGTAAGCTACCAAGGAAAAAAGAAATAAAGCTAGAGATAGCAGCATGCCAAGGATTGGTAAACTCTTCATACTCAATCCCATATTTTTCCTCTACCAGAGCCTTGAGCGGATTATTTAAAAAGGCTTTGTTGGTGAGAAGTTGGGCTGATGTTTCACACTCACCATTTTGAATATAGGCAGCATAGAGGGACTTTTTGGCTAGTTCCATATCTTGGTCTAGCAAGACTTGCTCACGCGCAACGGCCGCTTCCTCGGTATCTTTTTGAGTTGAAACGGATACATATTCTCCACCAGCCATTGAAAAGGCACCAGCTAAGATAGCTGCAAAGCCTGATAAAAAGATAATCCAGATATTGGTCGTGGCACTGGCAACCCCGATAACCACACCAGCAATGGAAATAATCCCATCGTTAGCACCAAGAACACCCGCACGTAGAATATTTAAACGACCTGCAAAATTTGAATCGATTTCGTGATTTGTTTCTGACATACTATTCTCCTTTTTATCCAGTATAAAGGAAAAATATAGGGAAATCAATCTTTTAAAAGTATCTGAAAAAAGTTGCACGATTTTAATAATATAAAATGTCGACATCTTCTCTGATAGATTAAACACCAAAGGTAAAGAGTATAGAATAGCATAAAAATTTTAAATTAAATACGAGAAACATTTTGTTCACTTTATAATCGTTTACAAGAAAATAATTAGTATTAAATCAAATAAAATCCAAATATTTTGCGAACTTTTTTATATTTTTTTCGTAAAACGCTTTACAAGTTCTTGGAAACATGATATAGTAATAAAGCTTAGAAAATGAGATGA
The DNA here is from genome assembly GCF_948472335.1 of Streptococcus bouchesdurhonensis. The sequence continues at coordinate 137,148 of NZ_CAOKTW010000001.1, forward strand.
TGTTTTCTAGCAAATATAAACCCGAGAAAAAAATGCCTACGGACAGGCAGGGTTGAATGCCGAAGCGTGGTTGAAAAACCACATTATTGATAGGGTTAAAAGCCTACTTTTATAAGTTGATGTTAGGACACTTGTCCTAATTCATAAATTTTTAGTGTGGTGAAAGCACACGTCATCTTGTGAAACGATCAATAAAGTACGTAATATTTGCTACTAGAGAGTTTGGAAACATCTGGAACAGACATACTCAACAGAAACAAACATAAAAACGTCAGAAGATTGCAGAGCAGGTGAAAACCTGCTCTTTTTTCATGAGTCAACCTTTAGTTCCTTAGTTTTCATAAGGTCCTAAAAATATGGAAAGGAGTATGTCTTGAAAGAGTTAGATCAAAACCAAGCCCCAATTTATGAGGCCTTGGTAAAGTTACGCAAGAAAAGGATTGTTCCCTTTGATGTTCCAGGTCACAAACGCGGACGAGGGAATCCAGAACTTGTCGAACTATTAGGAGAAAAATGTGTTGGAATTGATGTCAATTCGATGAAACCCTTGGATAATCTTGGTCACCCCATTTCGATTATTCGGGATGCAGAGGAGCTGGCTGCAGATGCTTTTGGAGCTAGCCACGCTTTTCTCATGATTGGAGGAACAACCTCATCTGTGCAGACTATGATTCTGTCAACCTGCAAGGCAGGAGATAAGATTATTCTTCCACGAAATGTCCATAAATCTGCTATTAATGCGCTGGTTCTATGTGGTGCCATTCCCATCTATATCGAGATGAGTGTAGATCCTAAGATTGGTATCGCTTTAGGTCTTGAAAATGACCGAGTAGCACAGGCCATAAAGGACCATCCAGATGCCAAGGCCATTTTGATTAACAATCCTACTTACTACGGAATCTGTTCAGACCTAAAGGGGTTGACAGAAATGGCTCATGAAGCTGGCATGATGGTTTTAGTAGATGAAGCCCACGGAGCGCATTTGCATTTTACAGATAAACTTCCAATTTCTGCTATGGATGCAGGGGCTGATATGGCAGCAGTTTCCATGCATAAGTCTGGTGGAAGTTTGACACAAAGTTCGCTTCTTTTAATCGGGGAGCAGATGAATCCTGAGTACGTTCGTCAGATAATCAACCTGACCCAGTCAACATCCGCCTCTTACTTATTGATGGCTAGTTTGGATATTTCACGTCGCAACTTGGCCCTCCGTGGTAAAGAGTCGTTTGAGAAGGTCATTGAGCTATCCGAGTATGCTCGTCGTGAAATCAATGCCATAGGTGGCTACTATGCCTATTCAAAAGAGTTAATAGATGGTGTGTCGGTCTGTGATTTTGACGTGACAAAGTTGTCAGTTTACACTCAGGGTATTGGCTTAACAGGTATTGAGGTTTACGACCTCCTGCGCGATGAGTACGACATTCAGATTGAGTTTGGTGATATCGGCAATATCTTGGCCTATATTTCGATTGGTGACCGTATCCAAGACATTGAGCGCTTGGTCGGTGCTTTGGCTGATATCAAGAGACTATACTCACGAGATGGGAAGGACTTGATAGCTGGAGAATATATCCAGCCCGAGTTGGTGTTATCTCCTCAGGAAGCCTTCTATTCAGAGAGAAGAAGCTTGTCTTTAGACGAATCTGTTGGACAAGTCTGTGGAGAATTTGTCATGTGCTATCCTCCTGGGATTCCTATCTTGGCTCCTGGTGAACGCATTACACGTGAAATTGTAAACTATATCCAATTTGCCAAGGAACGTGGTTGTTCCCTCCAAGGGACGGAAAATCCTGAGGTCAATCACATCAACGTCATTAAGAGAAAGGAGAACTAGATGGATTTATGGTTTTCTGAAGTTCATACTCCAGATGTGAAATTGTCCCTGAGAACAGCCAAGCAACTCTACGCTGGTAAAAGTGAATGGCAGGATATCGAAGTCTTGGATACACCAGCTTTTGGAAAGATTTTGATTTTAAACGGGCATGTTTTATTCTCAGATGCGGATGATTTTGTCTACAATGAAATGACCGTTCATGTTCCCATGGCTGTCCACCCAAATCCCAAGAAAGTCTTGGTTATTGGGGGTGGTGACGGTGGTGTTGCCCAAGTATTAACACTTTATCCTGAACTGGAGCAAATCGATATTGTGGAGCCAGATGAGATGCTAGTTGAGGTTTGTCGTGAGTATTTCCCAGATTTTGCTTCAGGGCTAGATGATCCTCGTGTTACCATTTACTACCAAAATGGGCTACGCTTTTTGCGAAACTGTGAAGATGATTACGATATTATCATCAACGATGCCACTGATCCATTTGGACATACGGAAGGGCTCTTTACCAAGGAATTTTACGGTAACAGTTACAGAGCCTTGAAAGAAGATGGCATTATGATTTACCAGCATGGGAGTCCTTTCTTTGACGAAGATGAGTCAGCTTGTCGAAGCATGCACCGCAAGGTCAATCAAGCCTTTCCAATCAGTCGGGTCTATCAGGCCCATATCCCAACTAGCCCAGCTGGCTATTGGTTGTTTGGGTTTGCATCGAAAAAATACCACCCTGTCAAAGATTTTGACAAGGAAGGCTGGAAAAAACGCCAGCTTTTCACAGAATACTACACTGCAAACTTACACGTGGGAGCCTTTATGTTACCCAAGTATGTTGAGGACATTTTAGAAGAAGAGGAAGGAAAAAAATGAGTCGTTTATTAGTTATTGGATGTGGGGGAGTTGCCCAAGTTGCTATTTCAAAGATTTGTCAAGATAGCGAAACCTTTACAGAAATTATGATTGCTAGCCGTACTAAGTCAAAATGTGATGACTTGAAAGCTAAACTGGAAGGCAAAACAAGTACAAAGATTGAGACAGCTGCTCTTGATGCTGACAAGGTAGAAGAAGTGATTGCCCTGATTGAAAGCTACAAGCCAGAAGCAGTTTTGAACGTAGCTCTACCATACCAAGACTTGACCATTATGGATGCTTGTTTGGCAACAGGTGTTCACTATATCGATACAGCCAACTACGAAGCAGAAGACACAGAAGACCCTGAATGGCGTGCCATCTATGAGAAACGTTGTAAGGAACTTGGTTTTACAGCCTACTTTGACTACTCATGGCAATGGGCTTATCAGGAGAAATTCAAAGAGGCAGGCTTGACTGCTCTGCTTGGCTCTGGATTTGACCCAGGTGTGACCAGTGTTTTCTCAGCTTATGCTCTCAAACACTACTTTGACGAAATCCATTATATCGATATTTTAGACTGTAATGGTGGTGACCACGGTTATCCATTTGCAACCAACTTTAACCCAGAAATCAATCTACGCGAGGTTTCTGCGCCAGGTTCTTACTGGGAAGATGGGAAATGGGTCGAAGTCGAAGCTATGTCTATCAAACGTGAGTATGATTTCCCTCAAGTTGGACAAAAAGATATGTATCTCCTTCACCATGAAGAAATTGAATCATTGGCCAAAAACATTCCTGGAGTCAAACGCATTCGTTTCTTTATGACTTTTGGTCAATCATACTTGACGCACATGAAATGTTTGGAAAATGTCGGTCTCCTTCGTACGGATGCCATTAACTTTAATGGACAAGACATCGTTCCGATTCAATTCTTAAAAGCCTTACTTCCAGATCCTGCAAGCCTTGGTCCACGCACTGTTGGTAAAACCAATATTGGATGTATCTTTACAGGTGTCAAAGATGGCGTTGAAAAGACCATCTACATCTACAATGTTTGCGACCATCAGGAATGTTACGCAGAAGTTGGTTCACAAGCTATTTCTTACACAACAGGAGTTCCGGCTATGATTGGAACAAAATTGGTTATGAACGGTACTTGGAAACAACCTGGAGTGTACAACCTTGAAGAGTTGGATCCAGATCCATTTATGGAAGCATTGAATGAGTATGGTTTACCTTGGGTTGTGGTTGAAAATCCACAAATGGTGGACTAATGAAGCTAGAACAAGTACCAACGCCAGCCTATGTCATTGACTTGGCCAAGTTAGAAGGCAACTGTCGTATTTTACAATATGTACAAGAAGAAGCTGGTTGCAAGGTTTTGCTGGCCCAGAAGGCATATTCCCTCTCCAAAACTTATCCCTTGATTAGTCGCTATCTATCTGGTACTACTGCCAGTGGTCTTTATGAAGCCAAATTGGCAAGGGAAGAATTTCCTGGTGAAGTCCATGTTTTTGCACCAGCTTTCAAGGATGAGGACATGGAGGAATTGCTGGAGATAACGGACCATATCGTCTTTAACTCAGAGAGACAGTTGCGTAAACATGGGACCCATTGTCGGGATGCTGGTGTAAGCGTGGGTTTGCGCCTCAACCCTCAGTGTTCAACTCAAGGAGATCACGCTCTCTATGATCCTTGCGCCCCTGGATCCCGTTTCGGAGTTACTCTAGACAAGATTCCTAGTGATTTGCTGGAATTGGTAGACGGTCTTCATTTTCATACCCTTTGCGAGCAGGGAGCAGATGATTTACAAACAACTTTGAAAGCAGTAGAAGAACAGTTTGGTCCCTACTTACATGAGGTGAAATGGCTCAATATGGGTGGCGGACACCACATCACAAGAGAAGATTACGATGTGGATTTGCTGATTTCTGAAATCAAGCGTATCCGAGAAACTTACAATCTTGAGGTCTATATCGAGCCGGGTGAAGCTATTGCGCTCAATGCTGGTTATCTAGCAACTGAAGTATTGGATATTGTCGAAAACGGTATGGAAATCTTGGTTTTAGATGCCTCTGCGACCTGCCATATGCCTGATGTACTTGAGATGCCCTATCGTCCACCTTTGAGAAATGGCTTTGAGGCACAGGAAAAAGCCCATACTTACAGACTTTCTTCTAATACCTGTCTGACGGGCGATGTGATTGGTGATTATAGCTTTGAAAATCCAGTCCAAATCGGTGATAGACTTTATTTTGAAGATATGGCTATTTACTCATTTGTTAAAAATAATACCTTTAATGGTATTGGATTGCCCAGTCTCTACCTCATGGACGAACAGGGAGACTGCAGCTTAGTCAAAGCCTTTGGCTATCAAGATTTTAAAGGGAGATTATCATGATGGACAGTCCCAAAAAATTAGGCTATCGCATGCCAGCAGAGTACGAACCCCATCATGGTACCCTCATGATATGGCCGACTCGACCAGGTTCATGGCCCTTTCAAGGAAAGGCTGCCAAAAGAGCTTTCAGCCAGATTATTAAGACCATAGCAGAAGGAGAAAGAGTCTATCTTTTGGTGGACCAAGACTACTTAGTTGAAGCCCAAGACTACCTTGGAGATAGCGTTATTTATTTAGACATTCCCACCAATGATGCCTGGGCGCGTGATACAGGTCCGACTATTCTTGTCAATGATGAAGGTCAGAAATTAGCCGTGGATTGGTCTTTCAATGCTTGGGGTGGAGCTGTAGATGGTCTTTATCAAGATTATGAAGATGATGACCAAGTAGCCAGTCGTTTTGCTAAGGTTTTGGAAATGCCTGTTTACGATGCCAAACCTTTTGTCCTAGAAGGCGGAGCGATCCATAGCGATGGACAAGGAACCATTCTCGTAACTGAAAGTTGCTTGCTTAGTCCTGGTCGCAATCCTAACCTGACCAAAGAGGAAATCGAGAATACCTTATTAGAGTGTCTTGGAGCTGAAAAAGTTATCTGGCTTCCTTATGGTATTTATCAGGACGAAACCAATGAACACGTTGACAATGTTGCAGCCTTTGTTGGTCCTGCTGAGCTTGTTTTGGCTTGGACAGAAGACGAAAGTGATCCTCAGTATGCCATGTCAAAAGCAGATCTCGAACTTTTAGAGCAAGAAACAGATGCAAAAGGTCGTCACTTCACCATTCATAAACTTCCAATTCCAGCCCTTCATCAAGTTGTGACAGAAGAGGATTTGCCAGGCTACATCTATGAAGAAGGAGAAGAAGAGCGATACGCAGGTGAACGACTAGCAGCTTCCTACGTAAACTTTTATATCGCCAATAAGGCTGTCCTTGTTCCCCAGTTTCAAGATGTCAATGACCAAGTAGCCTTAGATATTCTCAGTAAGTGTTTCCCAGACCGTAAAGTTGTCGGAATTCCAGCCAGAGATATTCTCTTAGGTGGTGGCAATATCCACTGTATCACCCAACAAATCCCAGAATAGGAGAAAAAGATGAGAAATGTAAGAGTTGCAGCCATTCAGATGCAATGTGCCAAGGATGTGGCAACAAATATCCAAACCGCAGAGCGTTTAGTACGTCAGGCTGCAGAAAAAGGCGCACAAATTATTCTCTTGCCCGAGTTGTTTGAACGTCCCTATTTCTGTCAGGAACGTCAGTATGACTACTACCAGCATGCCCAGTCGGTGACAGACAATACAGCTATTCAGCATTTTAAAACCATTGCCAAGGAGCTAAAGGTCGTTTTACCAATCAGTTTCTATGAAAAAGATGGCAATGTCTTGTATAACTCTATTGCCGTTATTGATGCAGATGGGGAAGTGCTGGGCGTTTATCGGAAAACCCACATACCAGATGATCATTATTATCAAGAAAAGTTTTATTTCACACCTGGTAACACTGGTTTCAAGGTCTGGGATACTCGCTATGCCAAGATTGGGATCGGTATCTGTTGGGATCAATGGTTCCCTGAAACAGCGCGCTGTCTTGCGTTAAATGGTGCTGAATTGCTCTTTTATCCAACTGCTATTGGCTCTGAGCCTATCCTAGATACGGACAGTTGTGGTCATTGGCAACGTACCATGCAAGGACACGCAGCAGCAAATATTGTCCCAGTTATTGCAGCCAATCGTTATGGTTTGGAGGAAGTCACTCCTAGTGAGGAAAATGGTGGACAGAGTTCCAGTCTTGACTTCTACGGTTCATCCTTTATGACGGATGAAACAGGAGCTATTCTTGAGCGAGCTGAAAGACAAGGTGAAGCTGTTCTGTTAGCTACTTATGACCTAGATAAGGGAGCAAGTGAACGCCTAAACTGGGGCTTGTTTCGAGATAGAAGACCCGAAATGTATCAACGAATTACGGACTAGTAGGAGAGAAATGAGAGATTCATTCTGCTAGATTAACTTCTTATTTTCAACTATAAGGATACTATGTTGTCTAGTAAGTGGATTTTATATTTTAACCCTCTAAGGCTTTCTCGCGCTTTGATGCGAGGAGCTTTTCTGTTTAAGCTTTATCAATAAAACATGCTATAATAGTTGCAGAAAGGTTGGTATTTATGGCTAGGATATTGGTTATTGAAGACAATAGTGACATTCAAGAGATTTTGCGAACACTTCTTACTGAGGAGCATGAGGTGATTCAAGCCTTTTCTGGTACAGAAGGAATCATGCGTTTTGACCAAGGTGGGATTGACCTCATTTTGCTAGATATCATGCTTCCTGGGAAAAATGGGGATCAGGTTTTAAAAGCCATCAGGGAACAAAGTCAAACTCCAGTCATTATGCTAACAGCTTTGAGCGATAAGAAGTTAATCAGTCAATACCTCTTAGACGGTGCCAATGATTACATAGTCAAACCTTTTGATTTGGATGAAGTCTTTGCCAGAGTTACTGTTCAATTACGTCAAAGCGTAGAAAAACAGCCTATGGAAATAGGAAAAACTGAAAATCTGCCACAAAACTTGAAAAATATCCAGTTTGATGCAGAAAGTTTTGAAATCAAAAATAGTCAGGAAACGATTCGCCTTGCCAAGAAAGAATGCTTGATTCTCCAAACTCTCCTTAAACATCCTAAGAAAATTTTCACCAAGGAAGAACTTTATGAATTGGTCTGGGAGGAGAGCTATCTACCTGGAGATAATACCCTCAATACGCATTTGAGTAATCTTCGCAAAAAATTAAACCAGCTTGACCCAAATCAAGAATATATTGAAACCATTTGGGGAGTTGGGGTAAGATTAAAAGGAGACAAGCAATGACCTACATGATCATCTTTATCCTACTGGTACTCCTAATTATTTTATCTATTGCATTGATTCGCTACCATCTAGCACTTAAAAACTTGAGTCAACAGATTGAGGACAAGATTCTTACGGGTAGTATGAAAAGAGTAGGGGTTAGCATTTTTTCCAAACATTTTTTACATCTATACCAGCAGATTGAGAATCTATTTCAGGAAGTAGAGCAATCTCGGTTGGTTATGAAAAGGGAAAAACAGACTCTGGATATGGCCATCAGCAATATCGCCCATGATATTCGGACACCTCTGACTATCGCTTCAGGCTACACGCAACAATTGATGAAGTCTCCTGAAGACAAATCAGAAACCTTACAAAAAATAGCCCAGCATCTTGATTTAGTTTCTAAACGTTTGGAGGCTCTTCTAGAATATCGTCGTTTGATGGAAGGAGCTGTCAAACCGAAACTGGAAGAAGTGGATTTTTCAGCTTTTATCACCAAAAAGACTCTAGCTTATTATGATGTTTTTCAGGCTGCAAATATCACGCTTGATTTTAAGGTTGAAGCTGGTTTAACAACGAGGACTGATGAAGACTTGCTGGATCGCATTTTACAAAATTTGCTTGGAAATGTCCTCAAACATGGCAAGGAAGAAGCGCGGCTATCTTTGAGAAAGGAAAAGACACAGCTTGTCTTAGAGATTGCAAACCTTGTCAAACAGCCCATCAAAAGAATAGAAAATCTCAGCAATCGTTTTTATTCTGAAAATCTATCTGATACGGAAGAATCCTCTGGTTTAGGCCTTTATATCACTGAGGAATTATGCCATCTTCTCAGTGCAGAGATGAAACTAAGCACAGATGGCCAGTGGTTATCGGTTTTCATTTATTTTTAACGAAAAGAAACCTCCTCTGTAGGCTAGAGGAGGTCGTTTTTTATAGACTTTTCTTTTTAAAAACTGCCAATCCACTTAGATTAAAGATTACAATCACAGCTAAGGTAACTATAAGTGTATAGAAAATGGATTCACTATTAGCAGTCATAGCATAGAAAAACTGCAATGATAAATATGGCAAAATTTTGATATTTGGAAAAATGATCATTGGCATAGAAAGTGAGATAGAGCTGACCAAATAACCAATAAATACCGCAATATAAGAATGACTAACATAGAGGATGAAGGAAACAATGGAAAGCCAAGCAAGGAGGCAAAGAAATTGAAGGAAAATGGTTACCAGTAGATTGCCAATAAAGCCATCAGGCATAGTTCCAAATCCATTTAAGATAGTTGCTGGAATAAAGGCAATCACAAGGCTGATGATGACTTGTAAAAGTGCAATAGAAGCCAATACAAAGGCTTTCGCTAGAAAAAACTCGGTACGAGAGACACCCACTGTTAAATTATTTTTATAGAGTTTGCCGATTAAATCAACTCCAAGAACGAGGCAGGCTAGGACGATGCAGAGAAAAACGAGGTTTGAACCTTGACTAGATGCGTTGATCAGGGCTTGTACACCGTCCCAACCATGGGTTGGAATGTCTGGCTCTTCTGTCTGGATTGCCATTAGATGGCCAGTAGCCCCAAAAACAGCCCCCATTAACATGAGTACAAAGAGAATGAATTCTGTAATCCAGAATCCTTTGGAACGGAAAAGACGGTAAAAGTCTGCTTGAATGGTATGTATCATGATTTTCCTCCTATTCGACCAATTGAGTGAAGTATTCTTCTAGATTTTGACGGGCATAGTAAATCTCGTCAATAGCAACATCTGCCAAGGTTAATTCCTTAAGAATCTGCTTGACATCTTGTTCCTGACCAAAGATATGGATTTCATTTTCTGGATTAACAACCTTAAACTGGAGCTGGATTTGTTCTTTCAATACTTGACAAGCTCTCTCTTGATCAGCTGTCTTAAGAACAATGTAATCCTCACTTAGTGTTTCAAATTCAGCTTTGCTGATTTCACGGATAATCTTGCCTTGATCTAAAATACCAAAGCGATTAGCTAGGAGATAGAGTTCTGACAAGATATGGCTAGAGATGAGAATGGTGATCCCTTTTTCTTGATTGAGCCGTTGAATCATTAAACGAAATTCTTTGATACCGATTGGGTCGAGACCATTGATAGGTTCATCTAAGATCAGGAAGTCTGGTTTGGATAGGAGAGCAATGGCGATCCCAAGTCTTTGCTTCATTCCAAGAGAGAAATCTCGAAAGACTTTTTTACCTGTATCTGACAAGCCTACATAGTCCATCGTTTCTCGAATGACTTGATCAGCATTTGGAATATGACGAATCATACAGTAATATTTCAGATTTTGATAGGCTGTTAAGTGATTATGGGCTACAGGTGATTCGATCACTGAACCTACTCGAGATAGAGACTTGGTCCACTCATTTTCCGTTTTGCTGGAGAAGAGGGAAACAGTTCCCTTATCCGCAAACAGTAGTTGCGTAATGATTTTTATTAAGGTAGTCTTCCCAGCTCCATTCTTTCCTATAAGCCCATAAATATCTCCCTCTCTTATCGTTAGATGAAGATCCTGAAGAATAGCTTGTTTGGCAAAGTTTTTGGACAATCCATGAATGTCAAGTACTGTTTTCATGATTCTCTCCTTTTGATTTATTTTGATAACTCTAGTATAAAGCATAGAAATCAAAGAAAGCTCAAGCATTTCTAAAGAGTTTCTAAAGTTTTAGGAATTCTTAAATATCAAAACCCAGTTGACATGAACTGGGCTTCTTTACTATAAAATATATTTTTCAATCGCACTCGCAACGCCGTCTTCTTCGTTGCTGGCTGTAACATCATCAGCTAGGGATTTGACATAATCGCTGGCATTTCCCATAGCAATCCCAAGTCCTGCAAACTGGAGCATTTCGATATCGTTATTAGCATCGCCCATAGCCATAATTTCTGAAGGCTCAATATTCAAAATATCAGCTAGTCGAGAAAGAGCAGTAGCCTTTGTCGTTCCAAGTGGCATGGCTTCATAGATAACAGGCTGCGAACGAACTCCGCTAAATCGTTGACAGAGTTCCTCAGCAAAACGCTGCTCAAAATCATCTGTTTGCTCTTTTGTTCCTAAAAACATACCTTGGAACATACGATACTTGCCACTGGTGGCTTCCTCTAGTGAAATTTCAGTTAAGTCCGAGAAGACTAGCTCGGCATCATTTTGGATGACTTGATTGGGCTTACCACTGAGGACAAAATAATGTTCCTCATCAAAAAGAGTCAACTGAACATCACTTTTTTCAGCTAGGTCATAGAGGTATTCAATGTCAGATGAACTGAGTTCTTGCCAGTCAACTAGCCCCCAGTCGCTGGTCTGGTGAGTTGAACAACCGTTATTGACAATGACATACTCATTCTGGAGGTCAAGCCCCAGTTTTTGATAGTAGGGGAGCACACCGAAAAGCGGGCGACCCGTACAGAGAACCAGTTTGACACCTTTTTCAATGGCTTGGTGAATAGCAGTAATGTGAGCTTGTGGGATTTCCTTGGCTTCATTAAGGAGGGTTCCGTCCATATCCAAGGCTAATAGTTTAATCATAAGACTTCCTTCTTTATCTTTTGGTATTATTATAGCATATTTTAGAGGAAAGGAGGAGGAATCTTCGGGCTAATCATGGTATAATAAAAGGTAATGAAAAATTCCAACGAGGCTGAGATGAAATTACTTTATACTGATATTCGGACTTCTTTGACTGAAATTTTAACGAAAGAGGCGGAAGAGCTAGTTGCTGCTGGCAAGCGGGTCTTCTACATTGCCCCCAACTCTCTTTCTTTTGAAAAGGAACGCGCCGTGCTGGAATGCTTGTCCCAGCAGGCTTCTTTTGCGATTACTGTCACGCGCTTTGCTCAAATGGCTCGTTACCTGGTTTTAAATGACTTGCCTACCAAGACCAGTCTTGATGATATTGGTCTTGGGATGGCTTTTTATAAGTGCCTTGCCGAACTTGACCCCAAGGACTTACGTGTTTATGGTGCTATTAAGCAGGATCCTCAGTTTATCCAGCAGTTGATTGAGCTGTATCACGAAATGACGACTGCTCAGATGAGTTTTTGGGACTTGGAAAGTTTGACTGATGAGGATAAGCAGGCAGACTTGCTCTTGATTTTTGAGAATGTCACGGCCTATCTCAATCAAGGCCAGTTAGCTCAGGGAAGTCAGATATCCCATTTGATTGAGGCTATTGAGAATGACAAGGTAAGTAGTGATTTTACTCAAATCGCCCTAGTCATTGATGGATTTACCCGTTTTTCTGCTGAGGAAGAGCGGATTGTGGACTTACTTCATAGCAAGGGTGTTGAGATTGTCATTGGTGCTTACGCTAGTAAGAAAGCCTATACCAGTCCTTTTAGCGAGGGTAATCTCTACCAAGCCAGTGTGGAGTTTCTCCATCATCTAGCCTCTAAATACCAAACACCTGCTAAGGACTGTTCTCAAACTCATGAGAAGATGGATAGTTTTGACAAGGCCTCTCGTTTGCTGGAGTCTTCTTATGACTTTTCAGAGCTTACTTTGGAGGTCGATGAGAAAGACCGTGAAAATCTGCAAATCTGGTCTTGTTTGACACAAAAGGAAGAGTTGGAGTTAGTTGCCCGTAGTATCCGACAGAAATTGCATGAGAACTCCGACCTGAGTTACAAGCATTTTCGTATTCTCTTGGGAGATGTAGCTTCTTACCAGTTATCGCTGAAAACCATTTTTGACCAGTATCAGATTCCTTTTTATCTTGGTAGAAGCGAATCCATGGCGCATCATCCCTTGACACAGTTTGTCGAGTCTATTTTGGCTTTAAAACGCTACCGTTTCCGTCAGGAGGATTTGATTAATCTCCTCAGAACAGGTTTGTATACCGACATTAGCCAGGCTGATATTGATGCTTTTGAGCAATATATCCGCTATCTTGGTATCAATGGCTTGCCAGCCTTTCAGCAAACCTTCACCAAGGCCCACCATGGAAAATTTGATTTAGGGCGTTTGAATGCCCTTCGTCTGTGTATTTTAACACCTCTTGAGACTCTTTTTTCTAGCCGAAAACAAAAGGCTGAAAATCTCTTGCAAAAGTGGAACTCTTTTCTAAAAGAAGGAGCTGTGACCAAGCAATTACAAGATTTGACAGCCACTATGGAAGCTGTAGAACAGGAAAGACAAGCCGAAGTTTGGAAAGCCTTCTGTCATGTTTTAGAACAATTTGCGACTGTTTTTGCTGGTTCACAGGTTAGTCTGGAAGACTTCCTAGCCTTGCTTCATTCTGGGATGAGTTTGTCTCAGTATCGCACCATTCCAGCGACAGTGGACACCGTTCTGGTGCAAAGTTACGATTTGATTGCACCACTGACTGCTGACTTTGTCTATGCCATTGGGCTAACTCAGGATAATTTACCAAAAATCGCGCAGAATACCAGTCTTTTGACAGATGAAGAAAGGCAAAACCTAAACCAAGCGACAGAAGAAGGCGTTCAATTGCTGATTGCCAGCAGTGAAAACCTCAAGAAAAATCGCTATACTATGCTTTCTTTGGTCAATTCTGCCCGTAAGCAATTAGTTTTGTCGGCTCCAAGCCTTTTTAATGAAAGTGAAAGTAAGGAGTCAGCCTATCTTCAAGATCTAGTCCATTTTGGATTTAGCAGGAAAGAGAAGAGGATGAATCACAAGGGGCTGTCTAAGGAGGATATGGGTTCATATCACAGTCTTTTGTCCAGTCTGGTTGCCTATCACCAGCAGGGCGAGATGAGTGAGACTGAGCAAGATTTGACATTTATTAAGGTTCTGGCGCGTGTCATGGGTAAAAAACTAGACCAGCAAGGTTTGGAAAATCCGGCCCTTCCAACCAGCCCAAGCAGCAAGCCCTTAGCCAAGGATACCTTACAAGCTCTCTATCCTGCTGAACAGGAGTTTTACCTGTCTACCTCTGGTTTGACAGAGTTTTATCGCAATGAATACAGTTATTTTCTTCGCTACGTTTTAGGCTTGCAGGAGGAATTACGTTTGCGTCCTGATGCCCGTAGTCACGGGAATTTCTTGCACCGCATTTTTGAACGTACCTTGCAGTTGCCTGACGAAGATCCCTTTGACCACCGTCTAGAACAAGCTATTCAAGAAACCAGTCAAGAACGCGAATTTGAAGCCATTTATCAAGAAAGTTTGGAAGCCCAGTTTACAAAGGAAGTTTTGCTTGATGTGGCACGGACGACTGGACATATTCTCCGCCATAATCCAGTTATTGAAACCATCAAAGAAGAAGCAAATTTTGGTGGAAAAGAGCAAGCCTTTATTCAATTGGACAATGGTCGCAGTGTCTTTGTACGAGGTAAGGTTGACCGAATTGACCGTTTGAAAGCTGATGGAGCGATAGGGGTAGTAGACTACAAGTCTAGTCTAACTCAGTTCCAATTTCCTCATTTTTTTAATGGGCTCAATTCCCAACTGCCAACCTATTTAGCTGCCTTAAAAAGAGAAGGGGAGCAGAACTTTTTCGGTGCCATGTACTTGGAAATGGCTGAGCCTGTCCAATATCTGATGGCCGTTAAAAGTCTGGCAGGAGCAGTAATAGAAGCCAGCAAGTCTATGAAATACCAAGGACTCTTTTTAGAAAAAGAAAGCAGTCATTTGGGCGAATTTTATAACAAAAACAAGGCTAATCAGCTGACAGATGAGGAATTCCAGCTCCTACTGGACTACAATGCCCATCTTTACAAGAAAGCTGCTGAGAAGATTTTAGAAGGTCAGTTCGCCATTAACCCTTATACTGAAAATGGCAGAAGTATTGCACCGTATGTTCAGCAACACCAAGCCATCACAGGCTTTGAAGCCAATTACCATTTGGGTCAAGCCCGTTTCCTAGAGAAGTTAGATCTAGCTGATGGCAAACGTCTGGTCGGAGAAAAACTCAAGCAAGCTTGGTTTGAAAAAATAAGAGAGGAGTTGAATCGATGAAGCCCATTCCCTTGTTAACTGAGGAGGAAATTCAAAAACTGCAAGAAGCAGAAGCAAATTCGAGCAAGGAACAAAAGAAAACTGCCGAGCAAATCGAAGCTATCTATACTTCTGGTCAGAATATCCTCGTTTCAGCGTCGGCTGGTTCTGGGAAAACCTTTGTCATGGCCGAGCGTATTCTGGACCAATTAGCGCGTGGTGTCGAAATTTCTCAACTCTTTATCTCAACCTTTACCGTCAAGGCTGCGACTGAACTTAAAGAACGTTTAGAAAAGAAAATCAGCCAACAAATCCAAGAAACGGATGATGTCGAGCTCAAACAACACTTGGGTCATCAGTTGGCTGATTTACCCAACGCTGCCATCGGAACCATGGACTCTTTCACACAAAAATTCCTTGGTAAACATGGCTATCTGATTGATATTGCGCCTAATTTCCGTATTTTACAAAACCAGAGTGAGCAACTCCTTCTAAAAAACGAAGTATTCCATGAGGTCTTTGAAGCGCATTACCAAGGTAAACAGCAAGAGAAGTTTAGTCATTTGCTGAAAAATTTTGCAGGGCGTGGAAAAGATGAACGGGGGCTGCGCCAGCAAGTCTATAAAATTTATGACTTCCTCCAATCCACCAGCAATCCTCAGAAATGGCTGAGCGAATCATTCCTCAAAGGCTTTGAAACAGCTGATTTTACTAGTGAAAAAGACAAACTAACCAAGCAAATCCTGCAAGCCCTTTGGGATTTGGAAAGCTTTTTCCGTTACCATCTTGATAACGATGCCAAGGAATTTCCAAAGGCTGCTTATCTAGAAAGTGTTCAGTTAGTTCTGGATGAAATTGGCTCCTTAAATCAAGAGTCCGATAGTCAGGCTTATCAAGCAGTGCTTGCGCGTATTGTCGCAATTTCGAAAGAGAAAAATAGTCGAGCTCTGACTAATGCCAGTCGTAAGGCTGATTTGAAGCCACTGGTCGATGCCTACAACGAAGAGAGAAAGACCCAGTTTGCTAAACTAGGACAACTGTCAGACCAGATAACCATTCTCGACTATCAAGAACGTTATCATGGAGATACCTGGGAACTAGCTAAGACTTTCCAAACCTTCATGAGTGATTTTGTGGAAGCTTATCGTGAACGTAAGCGTCAGGAAAACGCCTTTGAATTCGCTGATATCAGCCAATACACCATTGAGATTTTAGAGAATTTCCCGCAAGTTCGTGAGGCTTATCAGGAGCGCTTCCATGAAGTCATGGTCGATGAGTATCAAGATACCAACCATATTCAAGAACGGATGCTGGAATTGCTATCTAATGGTCACAATCGCTTTATGGTGGGGGATATCAAGCAGTCCATTTACCGTTTCCGTCAGGCAGATCCCCAGATTTTCAATGAGAAATTCCAAAGATATGCACAAAATCCCCAAGAAGGAAAGCTCATTCTGCTCAAGGAAAATTTCCGTAGTAGTTCAGAAGTGCTGTCAGCAACCAATGATGTTTTTGGACGCCTTATGGACCAAGAAGTCGGAGAAATCAACTATGATAACATGCACCAGCTTGTTTTTGCCAATACTAAACTGATTCCTAATCCAGACAATAAGGCAGAATTTCTCCTCTACGACAAGGACGATACAGGTGAGGAAGAAGAGAGCCAAGCAGAAACGAAATTAACAGGTGAAATGCGCCTGGTCATCAAGGAAATCCTCAAACTCCATCAAGAAAAAGGTGTTGCTTTTAAGGAAATTGCCCTTTTGACCTCTAGCCGCAGTCGAAATGACCAGATCCTTCTTGCCTTGTCTGAGTACGGGATACCTGTCAAAACCGATGGCGAGCAAAACAATTATCTCCAATCCCTAGAAGTGCAAGTCATGCTAGACACCCTTCGTGTCATTCACAATCCCCTGCAAGACTATGCCTTAGTTGCTCTTATGAAGTCTCCTATGTTTAGCTTTGATGAGGACGAGTTAGCACGCTTGTCTCTTCAGAAAGATGAGGACAAAGTTCAAGAGAATCTCTATGAGAAGTTAGTCAATACTCAAAAACAGGCAACAAGCCAGAAAAACTTAATTCATACTGATTTAGCTGAAAAACTAAATCAATTCATGAATATCTTGGATTCTTGGCGCTTGTATGCCAAAACCCACTCCCTCTATGACTTGATTTGGAAGATTTATAATGACCGTTTTTACTATGACTATGTTGGAGCTTTGCCAAATGGTCCTGCTAGGCAGGCTAATCTCTATGCCCTAGCACTGCGGGCTGACCAGTTTGAAAAGAGCAATTTCAAGGGCTTGTCTCGTTTTATTCGTATGATTGACCAAGTCTTGGAAGCCCAGCACGATCTTGCGAGCGTGGCTGTCGCACCGCCAAAAGATGCAGTAGAGCTCATGACCATTCACAAGAGTAAAGGACTGGAGTTCCCTTACGTTTTTATCCTCAATATGGATCAGGACTTCAATAAGCAAGACAGCATGTCAGAAGTCATTCTCAGCCGTAAAAATGGACTAGGTGTCAAATATATTGCCAAAATGGAGACAGGAGCAGTGGAAGCTCATTATCCTAAAACCATCAAACTCTCCATTCCTAGCCTAACTTATATACAGAATGAAGAGGAATTACAGCTGGCAAGCTATTCTGAGCAGATGCGCCTTCTGTATGTTGCCATGACACGGGCTGAGAAAAAGCTTTATCTTGTCGGCAAGGGTTCGCGTGAAAAGCTGGAATCCAAGGAATACCCAGCAACCAAAAATGGGAAACTAAATAGCAATACTAGACTGCAAGCCAAGAATTTCCAAGATTGGCTTTGGGCTATTAGCAAAGTGTTTGCCAAGGACAATCTCAACTTTAGCTATCGTTTTGTTGGCGAAGACCAGTTGACTAGAGAAGCTATCGGAGAGTTGGAAAACAAGAGCCCTCTACAAGATAGCTCTCAAGCAGACAACCGCCAGTCTGAAACCATCAAAGAAGCTCTGGAAATGCTGAAAGAGGTGGAAGTTTATAATACTCTTCACCGCGCAGCCATTGAGCTTCCTAGTGTTCAAACCCCAAGTCAAATCAAGAAATTCTATGAACCAGTTATGGATATGGAAGGTGTCGAGATTGCAGGTCAAGGCCAGTCAGTAGACAAGAAAATTAGCTTTGAGTTACCAGATTTTTCAACCAAAGAAAAGGTAACAGGAGCTGAGATTGGTAGTGCTACCCACGAACTCATGCAGAGAATTGACCTAAGTCAGCGACCAACCCTTGCTAGCCTGACAGAAACTCTCAAACAAGTTCAAACCAGCCCAGCTGTCAGAGACAAGATCAATCTTGCTAAAATTCTTTCATTCTTTGACACAGCACTTGGTCAAGAAATTCTTGCTAATACAGACCATCTTTATCGCGAGCAACCTTTCTCCATGCTCAAACGAGATCAAAAGAGTCAGGAAGACTTCGTTGTCCGTGGAATCTTGGACGGCTATCTGCTTTATGAGGATCGTATCGTTCTTTTCGACTACAAGACAGACCGCTATGACGAGCCAAGTCAACTCATAGACCGCTATCGTGGTCAATTAGCCCTTTATGGAGAGGCTTTATCACGAGCCTATTTGATTGAAAATATTGAAAAATACTTGATTTTACTCGGTAAAGACGAGGTTCAAGTTGTAAAAGTATAATCTAGAAAGGAGACCTCATGACACTTCCAGTTAGAAAATCCCTGCACGATGCGGTTTTACAGGCTTCAAAAGCCGATACTTGGGAACAGGCTACCAAGGAATGGAATGAAGTTTCCTTGATTTTTAATGGTATCGGCCGTAGCAATTGTGTTTGTGGGAATGCTATCAAATACGCCTACGAACTCTTTAACGGTGTCACAGGCCAACGCCTCTTTCCAATCGGCAGCGATTGTGTTCGTCATTTTCATCGATTGTCCCTTGACCAGCAACTAGAAGAGGAAGAAAAATTACTCAGAAAGGTTGAAAATCTTACCAGAAAAGCCCAGAAAAAGGAAAAAATCAAGGTCAATAAAAGTGACTTTGACGAGCGACTTCTAAAATGGCTCTGGGAAAAAGGCGTTTTCAAGCCTAATCGTGGCAATCAGTTCGCACCTGAGAGAGACTACCAACTCTTCCTAGAAGTCTTTCAAGGAGGAAATTGGACCAAGGCTGAGCCAAAGAAGAAGGCTCGCATGGAAGAAGTCCTTGAAAAATGCATTAAGCCCTTTTTACTTGGAAAACCGGATGATCAACTCTACCTTGTCAAGCTAGGCAAGGAGAAAATTGACTACGAACAAGAACTCCGTATCCAGGCAGAGAAAGAGCGCAAGAAGAGGGATAAAATCGCCAAGCAATATGCAGACAATCTGGTCCTAGCCATGGGACCAGCAGAGCGTGCCTATCAAGACTACTTTGGCTTTACAGAAACCCTAACCCAAGAAGAACGCAAGTGGGAAAAAATACTTTTTGGTAAAAATCGAACAGAACGGGCTATCAAGGCTAAACAATACCAAAAAGAGCTGGAAAAAGACCAACGAATTGCGAGTCAGGATCCAATTGAAAGAAAGCAGAAGCAGACCTGGCTCCTCAATTCCTATTTTCGTGAGCTTCCTGAAGAAAAAGCCCGATTTTCTAGGCTCTTATTAGAACATCGAAAAAGTGGTGAAGTACCCTTTTCAACCCAATACCTGTCAGATCATCTCATCGACTTTTTCTATAAAATGAAAGCTTTTGAATTTGAGATCTCACCAGAACAAGTCCGAGATTTTCTAAAAGAAAGCCTACAGGCAGAACATCTATCCTCAGCCCAAGAAAGCTGGATAGAAGAAATTCTCCTCAACTGCCTCAAACCATTTTTAGAACGATTATTGATATAAGTAACACCTACCGTGGGAATGCCATGGTAGGTGTTAGTTTATCCAAAAAATTATAGAGAAAAAGTTGAATATTTTCTGTTAATTAAAAAATCAGAAACACATATATTACATAATTTATTTTATGTAATATGTGTGTTGTGAAAAATCAAAAGCCTATGCAAAAGCGCTCAAATTATGATAAAATAGATTATAAGAATAACACTATTTATACTAATTACATTTTTATAAGGAAAAAAACTCAATGGCTACTATTCAATGGTTGGTCTAGAAGATTTAAAATAATAAAACATTGTGAAGTAGAATAAATGCTTAAAACCCTTGAAATTCAATGGTTTTTATTGGTTTAGATTTTAATTCTTCACATTGTTATATGTGCTTGATTGAGCAATAATCATCAATAAAAACATTTTTTTGGTGTTGAGTTTGGTGTTCAAATATTTATTATGTTACGGAAAGGAATTTCACAATCTTTCCGTTTTTTTTATTTTCAGGAGGAAAAATGACAAAAGAATTACAATCATCACGCTATATTGTCATTTCATTTTTAGTACGTGAAATGGGAATAGATATTGTTGAGGCCATCTCTCTTATGGCTGAATTAGAAAAAAGTGGCTTGATTCGCTTGGAATCAAGTGGAGATTTAATACTCAAAGAACTTGGAGGAGCGCTATGAAACGAATTACCGCAAATCAATACCAAACTTCAGAACGGTATTATAAATTACCTAAAATTCTTTTTGAGGATGAGAAATATATGGATATGAAACTAGAAGTAAAGGTGGCTTATTCTATTTTAAAAGATCGTTTAGAATTATCTCTCAGTCGTGGTTGGATAGATGAAGAAGGCGCGGTTTATTTAGTATTTTCTAATTCTAAGCTGATGAGGCTGTTAGGTTGTTCGAAGTCAAAATTACTGTCTATCAAAAAAATTCTTAAAGAATATGACTTAATTGATGAAGTCCAACAGTCTTCGAGTGAGAAAGGAAGACTAGCTAATAAGATTTATTTAGGGGAATTATCTTCTACCCCAGTAGCTAGTTCAAACAGGCCTAGTGTTAAAAAAGGACTAGGGCAGGTTGAAAATGAAACGGGCCCCGTCTCACATTCAGCCCCTAGTGAGACTGAAGTTAGTGAGACTAAATATAGTGAGACTGATTCTTTATTTAGTGAGGATGAGGAGGATAGGAATACTCAACCTATCTTGAGAAGAAAAGTAGAAAAGGTCACAAAATATGATCGAGATTATATTTGGGGATTGGTACAGGATCAATTTAGACGAGAGGGGTTTTCTGAAACAGCCAGTGAAATTGCCATGACTGATTTTGAGAGAATCTATCAGTATGCTCTTGACAATGTTCGCTTTGTGAGACGAGCGGAAGTACTTGCTGAATTTGTGTTTAACGGCTTGTATTCCGTTTGGAATAATCGTGTTAGAAAAGGAGGTGGTTAAAATGTCGCCAATCGAGTGGATATTAGTTATGCTCATTGTCATTTCAAGTGGAGTGACAATTCTGGCAATGATAGTCGATAAGAAAGGGGTGATAAAGAAATGAGATTTATTGATTTATTTTCAGGTATCGGTGGCTTTCGACTTGGAATGGAAAGTATCGGACACGAATGTATTGGATTTTGTGAGATTGATAAATTTGCTAGAGAATCTTATAAGTCCATTTTTCAAACGGAAGGAGAAATAGAATTTCATGACATACGAGATGTTTCAGATGACGAATTTAAAAAACTTAGAGGAAAAGTCGATGTTATCTGTGGGGGATTCCCTTGTCAAGCATTTTCAATCGCAGGAAGACGATTGGGATTTGAAGATACTAGAGGAACTTTGTTCTTTGAAATTGCTCGGGCGGCCAAACAAATCCAACCACGTTTTCTTTTTCTTGAAAATGTTAAAGGCCTACTCAATCACGATAAGGGACGGACGTTCACCACAATCCTTACCACACTTGATGAGTTGGGGTTTGATGTTGAGTGGCAGGTGCTTAACAGTAAGGATTTTGGCGTTCCCCAAAACAGAGAGAGGGTGTTTATTATCGGACATTCTAGAAAGAAAGGTACCAGACTCCTATTTCCTTTCAGACGAGAAGGTCAAGCAACTAACTCTGAGACTTTAAAAACACTAGGGAATTTGAATCCATCAAAAAGTGGAATGAGTGGTAAAGTCTATTATTCAGAAGGTCTTGCGCCAACCTTAGTTCGTGGAAAAGGAGAAGGATTTAAGGTTGCGATTCCTTGTATGACACCAGATAGATTAGACAAGAGACAAAATGGTAGACGTTTTAAGGAAAATCAAGAGCCAATGTTTACTTTAAATACTAAGGATCGCCATGGTATTGTCGTTGTTGGAGATTTACCAACTAGCTTTAAGGAAACAGGTCGCGTCTATGGAAGTGAGGGTTTATCTCCAACATTGACTACAATGCAAGGTGGAGATAAAATCCCTAAAATACTGATTCCAGAACCAATCCAATTTCTAAAAGTACGGGAAGCAACGAAAAAAGGATATGCTCAAGCAGGGATTGGAGATTCAATCAATTTGGAGAGACCAAGTTCTCAGTATCGTCGTGGTAGAGTTGGAAAAGGTATAGCGAATACGTTAACAACTAGTGGACAAATGGGAGTAGTAGTGGCTAGCTATGAAGGAGAAGATAAACAAATTTATCATGTAGCCGGTGTATTAATAAATGGGCAATTTTACCGTTTGAGAATACGACGAATCACTCCTAAAGAGTGTTTTCGCTTGCAGGGGTTTCCTGATTGGGCTTTTGAAGCTGCTAGAAAAGTCTCTAGTAATAGTCAGCTCTATAAACAAGCTGGTAATAGTGTAACCGTTCCTGTGATTGCCGCAATCGCAAAGAAATTAAAAGAAATCGAGGAAAAAGATGAAAGCTTTAAATAAAGAGTCAATACTAGATTGTGATGAATTAGAAACAGAATTACATGATGCAGAAATCAGACAGCTGGATGAACAAATATTTTTGATGCCCAATTATCCATGTGAGTTTGAGGTGACATTCTTAGATGATTACCATAAAAAACATAATTACCCACTATTTTATGAATCCTATCTTCAAAACATTATGGAATTCCTTGAAAGTCAGGATATAAAGAATGGAGCTGATGCCTTTGTAGATGATCATCAGAATCTTGTTTTTGTTTTATATGGACAAGGCTATCGAGCCGAGGGAAAAGAGGGAATACTTACAACCCAAGTAACTGTAAAAGCTTTTGATGAGGACAAGCAACCGATTAACTTCGCAAATTTATTAGATTCCTTAATCGTTTCAGAATATCAAATGGAACCGAATCTTTGGGAGGTCTCCCATGATTGATCTCTATCTAAGTAAAAATAGCCAAAGAAATCAACTTCTTTTGGATTTCTTTCAAAAGTATGGCATAGAGGTCACTCCTCATTCTATTTCTGAAATGACAAAGGACAAATTAATTGAAATGATGAGCTATTCTTCAGATTGTTTTGAGTTTTTATCTCCCAATTTATTGCGATTTAAGAACCGTGACAATCTAAGATTAACGGATTTCATCGAGATGATATTAAAAAATCCTGAACTAACCATCAGACTTCCTCTTGCGGTTTCAAATAAGCGAGTTTATCCAAATCTGAATCTGGAGGAGGCTAGAGCTTTATTGCCAAGAGATACGAAACAATTGATTTACATGGCACAAACACATTATTTATCAAGTTAAAGGAGAAGCAATATGGCAGAACGATTTTGGGAGAACTTGTCCATTATTTTGGCTGAAAGAAATATCAGCTGGATTGAGTTAACCAGAAAAATGTTTGCGGGAGAGTTTCACTATCCAAGTGAATTGAATCGTTTGTATCAAAAGATTCGTCACTACAAGGTGGAACAACGAATGCCTCAAAGTCCATGGGTAGAAAGGATTGTACAGGTATTAGATTTAGATTATGAAGATTTATTTCGGAGGTAACTATGAAAAGAATAATTCCAGTTTATATATTCCAACAAGTAAATGTCCTATTGGTATCTCTATACTTACTGAAATTTCTTTGTATCGGTGAGTTAACTATACTACAGATTCTCTATGGTTCGTCACTCATTTCTTTTTTATGGATGTATGGTCAACGTAAACAAGCTCATAAGATCGATATGAAATCTAGGATGAAATGGCTTGGTATTGGATTAGCTAGCCTAATGATTATAAGTCTATGTTTTAGCCTAATCCATGCTCCTCAAGGAAGCACGAATCAAGCAAACTTAATTGGGCTTCAATATCAAGTTCCTTGGTTTTCATTTTTATTGTTTTTAATCAATGCGAGTATGGTTGAAGAATTTCTGTATAGAGAAATTTTATGGAACTTGGTTAGAAAATTAGACATCAGAATTGCTTTGACAAGTGTTTTATTCGCCTTAGCTCATCATCCAGGAACCATTCTAGCTTGGTGTTTGTATGTTTCATTGGGAATGTTTTTAGGAATGGTACGCTATAAATCGGACTTATGGGGCAGTATGGGGCTACATTTGGTGTGGAACCTACTAGTTTATAGTTTGCTGCTTTTTTAAAATAGGTGACCTGATTTTTAGGTAACTTCTAAAACTAACTTCCAGTTTTGGGAGAGAGAGAGGGAAGTTACTATGAGAAGTTACCGACCTGATTTTTAGATATTCATAATGAATGTAATTGTTGACAAATATGGACTAATTGCGTATAATAAAGGTAATTAAATGATATAATTACTTGTGGGCTAGTGGATATGGTCTGCACCCGCCTGTGGGCTCCGCTCTCAGTTCAGACTGTTTGTTGAGAAAAAGAATAGCAGGACTGCCTACCCTTGAGGAACAGATAGGGCATATCTAGCGTGAGGTGAAACTCAATACGTGGGAGAGAAGGAAGCAGGAGCTTCCTTCTCTTTTTTAGGAGAAAATTCAAATGACTTATACTTTGGAATGGCTAAAGACTTTTGATGGAAAGATTGATATTCTCAATGTTAAGATGGATTGCTTGGCCAATACTATTGAGAAAAATGTTTCTCAGTACAAATATATTTATCAGACAAATATGGAGAACTGTCCTGAAATTATTCTATCAGTCCCAAATTCCTCCATTCCTCATCTTTTAGGATTATCTAGAGAACATCATGTTAATTTACCAACTAATAATGCAGGGAGTATTTTTGAAGGATTAAAAGATGATTGGACATTGGAACGTCTTAATAAAGCTGATAATGGTTGGTTCAACGAAAATAAATTCAAAATAGTTGGAACCTTGTTGCTCTATCAAATGTTACATGTAATGGAGTGTAAATTCTATACAACTGATGGCATTTTGAATAGAAGAGTCGGTCGCCGATTTAAAAGAGATCATATTTATTTTGTAGTCTTTAAATTAAGTAATGGTATCAGTTATACAGTAGAATTATCACATGAAAAAGGTAATCAATACTTTCCAAGAAGCCTTAAAATCAATGATACCTCCGTTACAGATTGTAGAGAAATAGAGCTTAGACTCATTAATAAGATTCGATTTAAACCAGTTAAGGCAAGAAAGGTGAAATGGCCATCTTGAGAAAAAAATTGAAATCATGACTACATCACTCGATTCGACGACTTCACGACGACTTCACAAGGAATTATGAAATTATTATTAGATATGAAAAATGAAAATCGTCTAATCATCATTGCAACTCATAATACCGATATTTGGAATCAAGCAGATGAAGTTATAAATTTAAATCAATTATAGTTACAGTTAATATATATCTTCTATATTTTAAAGTTATTTTATCTGATTTGTCTTCTTTTAGGACATCCATTACAGACAAAGGGAGCCTTATCGAGTAGAAATCAAGGAAGGTTATCACAGGTAGACACTCGGACTTGTCTGTTTCGTTTCACTTCTTTGGAAACAGTAGTTGGGTCTTTTAGTATAAATTGCCCAATAGATTTGAAGGTTTCTCCGCGCTCTAAACCCAATTGGATATCATTACGGTCTGAAAGGGTAAGGTGTTTATGTTTGATCATAGTAGGCCTCATTTCTACCACAAACGTCTCACACTTAATTCCACCATAAAAATCCGTTTTAGGCTAATTTCCACTTTGGTCAGGGAAAGTGGAAGTTACTTTGAGAAATTACCTCATGAATTTAATAGTGTAGAATATTTTATGAATAAAAGTAAGGCTGGACAAAAACTCAATTTGAGGAGAAAACAAAGCAAATTTTTCGACAATAAAACGCATAATATCAAGGATTTCAACACCTGATACTATGCGTTTTCTAATTTTAAAGACTTTTGCCCAGTCTCACCTTGTTAAGTAAATATAACTCAGTCTTGTTTCATGAGGTGTAGTTCACAGAGAGCTGGTTACGATTTATGAATCCAAAATGTTTTTGCCTTCTTTAACACGCCAACGATAATCTGATAAAATAATATCTTCGAGGGAGTAGCTAGCCTTCCAATCAAGATATTGTTTAGCTTTTGATGCATCTGCTAGGACGCTAGCTGGGTCACCAGCGCGTCGAGCAACAATTTCGTGTGGGATTTTTTGATCCAGTAATTCTTCAGCAGTTTTAAAGATTTCTTTGACGGTATAGCCTTTTTCAGTTCCTAAGTTAAAGATTTGAGAAGAACTGTCTTCTTGAAATAGGTAGTTCATTCCTTTAACATGAGCCTGTGCAAGATCCAAGACATGAATGTAATCTCGAATACATGAACCGTCACGTGTATCGTAATCATCTCCAAATATTTTTAGGCTATCATTTTGTCCCAATGCGGTTTTGTTGATATTGGGAATGATGTGAGTTGGATTTTTCACACGTAGACCGTTTGAAGCATCCATTTCGGCCCCAGCAACATTAAAGTAACGGAAAATGACATATTTCCAATCATAGCGATTGGCCATCCAGTAAATCATTCGTTCGCCCATCAATTTTGTTTCTGCATAAGGATTGACAGGGTCAAGCAGGGTATCTTCAGTAGCTGGCTTGTCAATACAGTTATTACCATAGAGGGAAGCAGTCGAAGAGAACATGATTTTTTGAATGCCAACTTCAGATAGGACTTTGAGAACTTGGTTCATACCAGCAACATTGGCAGTGAAGTATTTACTTGGATTTTCAATACTTTCGCTCACAACAATCTCACCTGCACAATGAAGAACAGCGTCAATCTGATTTTCTTCTAAGTAAGCCTTTAAGGCGTTAGCATCATAAACATCCAGTTGTTTAAAGCTAGCACGACTATCTACAGCTGAACGATTTCCTGTAGAGAGATTATCTAGGACATGCACCTTGTAGCCAGCATTTAAAAGAGCTTTAACGGTATGGGAGCCAATGTAGCCAGCTCCACCTGTAACAAGAATTGTTTTTGTCATGACTTTTTCCTTTTTTTATTTTTTACTAGTTGGAAAATTCTTTTTGATTTAAAAAATTAAATACTTCTAATAACGTATTTGTTCGATCTCCAATCAATACTCCATCAAATCCTAATTTAATAATTTCAGGGATGTCTTTACATTGTACACCTCCTCCAAATACTAATTTATATTTAAAATTATATATTTGACTAGATATGAACAAATACCTTTTTAGCATAGTTAAATGATTAGAAATTTCTTCTAAACTGTAGTCCTTTTTTCCACTCAATGTTGCACTTAGAATTTCATATGCTATAATAATTTCTTTTCCTTGAAATTGAATTCCTGATAAAAGTTGGTGTATCTCAGCAATATAATTTTTATTTTTGCCAAAACAAATAATAGGAGTTATATTTCCAACTATTGTCTGTTTTATTTTTGAACGAATGATATCTTTAGTTTCATTTAAGAATTTTTGTCGTTCTAGATGGCCGACAAATGCATATTTTATATTATAGTAATTGAGATGTTCACAGGTTAAATCACCAACATTTCGCCCCTTTATAGCAATATTTTGCGAAGCAATTGAAAAAGAATATTCATTGTCGTTAACAGGTATTATTGGTGAAATAATTAATTCTGTTTTAACATTTCCTTCATTGAAAAGTTTTAACAGATCTAATTGTTCATGAATACTTAATTTATTTTTAAAGTTGAATATTGTTAACATTTTCATCTTTTTAATATTAAAACTAATTATTTGTTAATTTTGTCATCAATGTATTGTTCTAGTTTTGCTTTGTATTGTTCAAAGTTAGGTTTCTTTACTACATTATGAAATGATAAAGTTTCTCTTTGTGTAAATCCGCAAAACTCCATTGCTTTATGAAATGATATTAGAATTTCGTCTACACTTTTACCATTAAAAAATTCATTGGAATCATTAAAAGTATATTCTGGTGCATTCCATGTTGAAGATATAATATATTCTTTCCCTTTCATGAGTCCACCAGTTCCATATTTATCAGCAAATGAGTAAAACTGCCCATATTCAAATACATTATCAAGATACAATTTTAATTTTCCTGGAACATTAAACCAATAAATTGGGAATTGAAAAATAATTAGGTCAGCCCATAAAAACTTATTTCTTTCATCAATAATATCATATGATTCTACTGAAGATAGCTGTACATTATGATGATGCCGTAATTTATTTAAAAAAATATTGTATAAGCTAAAGTTAAGTTCGCCTTTACAGAAATCATGTTTTTGATATCCGTTTACCAATAAGATGTTCATATTTAATTCCTCCTTGTATTAAAAATATCATTAATTAATATTTTTGTCAATTTTTTTATTGAAAATAATTGAAAATAATGAAAAAACGTGAAAAAAACAAACTTAGTATATCTATACCATGATTTTTGTACTGAAAAACATTAGTTTAATTATGGTTTGAAAAATTGTTCAAAATTTTTTCAATCATATTTACTATAAATAGTAAACTGCATCCCAACAACCCCAAAAATGTGATAAAAATTTCAACTACTCTTATCTATAATAAAGCTACCTGTTCTTTGAAAATTGAATCCACTCCGTCTTGATTAGCGTGCCTGTGTAAGTAGGGACTGAGAGTATTTCCCTGTGAAGGGCGACTGGCACAAGACGTGTGTGAGAATTTTCTAACAGACACGGAGTTTATCGTTACCAGACTTAAACGATGCGACAAACTAGATAAAGGAGTTAATCATGAAGGTAGTAAACTTGTATGACTTGAAACAAATGGGAAATAAAGGTGGTTGCACCATCCAATTGATTCATCACTTTCCTTTTGGTATGGGCTTAGGACATCTCAAAAAAGACTACATTGAATTTAAACGTGTTGGTATCGTTGATGGGAAAGCAGTAGAAGTTACTCTTCGAGAACCTTATTCGAGAGATCTACTGCAGGTTGTTAAGTCGATTAAGCAACGTCAGAAATTGATAGCTTATCGTTATAAAGAAGGAAAGCTGCTATTTGTGAAGAAGGAGGCATCAGATGTCCTCTGAACAACAGGAACGAATGGCAGTTCAATATGCTGAGCGTAGTCTTTTATTTACTGTAAAAAGTCTTTTAAAGATTCTAGAATGGTCTAGACGTCAGGCTTTAGCACAGGATTCCGCCTATAAGATAGGGGTACAGAAATTAGAAGAATTGCTACAATCTCCTTATTCGATTGATACGATTAATCTGAAAAAAGATTTTTTAGACAAACCAATTGATATAGAG
Source organism: Streptococcus bouchesdurhonensis (assembly GCF_948472335.1). The sequence goes on from NZ_CAOKTW010000001.1 coordinate 166,474, forward strand.
AAATTTAAAGCTTTTTTAGAAAAAGAAGAGATTCCTTTAGCCATCGCTTGGCAAGGGGATTCTCTACATTTCTACACGAAAGACCGTTCGATTCTGGACAATCATTTAGACCATCTTTTAGAAAAAATGGTTAATGATCCGGAGAAATTAGCTGATTTTACCATGGATAAGTCATTAGATGATGCAATTGATGAGGCTAAATCCCAAATTACCTTTAGACAAGAAGGAGCCGTCAAACAGAAAGAGATGGTGAGATGATGTACAGTGGAAAGAAATTCCTACTATTTTCACTGTTAGGTATCTTACTAGGCTATCTTTTTCATCGTTTGACGCTTTTGTATGATTCCTATACTGGAAATAGCTTAGATAAATGGACTCATCTTCTAATGGAAGGTCAAGATGAAGTTCTTCAGTCGCCATGGAATGTTTCTTTTACTGTAAAATCAAGTGCTTTTTTTCTACTAGGTTTTGTGATGATGTTGCTGGTTTATCTCTATCTAGAGACTGGTAAAAAACAATACCGAGAAGGGGTAGAATACGGGAGCGCCCGTTTTGGAACTCTAAAAGAAAAGAAGCTCTTTTACGGTAAAGAATTTTCTCATGATACGATCTTAGCACAAGATGTTCGTTTGACATTATTAGATAAAAAACCACCCCAATATGATAGAAATAAAAATATTGCGGTGATCGGAGGTTCAGGAAGTGGGAAGACATTTCGCTTTGTGAAACCCAATCTGATTCAGATGAATAGTTCTAATATTGTAGTGGATCCTAAAGATCACTTAGCTGAAAAAACAGGCAAACTCTTTTTAGAACATGGCTATCAAGTAAAGGTGTTAGATTTAGTCAATATGAAGAACTCAGATGGCTTCAATCCTTTTCGCTATATAGAGACAGAAAATGATTTGAATCGTATGCTGACGGTTTATTTCAATAACACCAAAGGCTCTGGCTCTCGTAGTGATCCATTTTGGGATGAAGCTTCTATGACTTTGGTACGAGCTTTAGCCTCCTACTTGGTCGATTTCTATAACCCACCTAAAACAAGAGAACAACTCATAGAAGAAAGTCGTTTAAGTCAAAAAGAATACCAAAACTTGTTGAAACGTCAAAAAAAAGAAGTGGAAGAGCGAAAAAAACGAGGGCGTTATCCAAGTTTTGCTGAAATCTCAAAACTCATTAAACACTTATCCAAGGGTGAAAACCAAGAAAAAAGTGTCTTAGAAATTCTATTTGAAAATTATGCTAAAAAGTATGGGACTGAAAATTTTACCATGCGAAATTGGGCAGATTTTCAAAATTATAAGGATAAGACTCTGGATTCTGTTATAGCTGTAACCACTGCTAAATTTGCCCTCTTCAATATTCAAAGTGTCATGGATTTGACCAAAAGAGATACCCTTGATATGAAGACATGGGGCAAGGAAAAATCAATGGTTTACTTAGTTATCCCAGATAACGATAGTACCTTTCGCTTTCTTTCAGCCCTCTTTTTTTCAACCGTATTTCAAACCCTAACAAGACAAGCAGATATTGATTTTAAGGGTCAATTGCCTCTTCATGTGAGAGTCTATTTAGATGAGTTCGCAAATATCGGAGAAATCCCAGATTTTGCTGAACAAACCTCAACAGTCCGTTCTCGGAATATGAGTCTCGTTCCTATTCTACAAAATATTGCCCAACTTCAAGGGCTCTATAAAGAAAAAGAAGCTTGGAAAACCATTCTTGGGAACTGTGATAGCTTAGTCTACTTAGGTGGTAATGATGAAGATACCTTTAAATTTATGAGTGGTTTACTCGGTAAACAAACCATTGATGTTCGAAATACTAGTCGTTCCTTTGGCCAGACAGGTTCAGGATCCCTTTCTCATCAAAAGATTGCTCGTGATTTAATGACACCCGATGAAGTCGGAAATATGAAACGGCATGAATGCTTGGTTCGAATTGCCAATATGCCTGTCTTTAAAAGCAAAAAATACAATTCTACTAAGCATCCAAACTGGAAGTACCTAGCCAATCAAGAAACCGATGAACGGTGGTGGAACTATCAAATCAATCCTTTGAATCAAAGACAAGAAAATCATCTTGAAGGCCTTAGAATTCGTGATTTAACTTTTGAATCTAGTTTAAAATAAAAATAGAAAAGAGGAAATAGATGATTACGCATTTTAAAGGTTTTGTTTATGGAGTAGACGCAAGTGCCATGTTTGCACAAGCTATGTCTTTGTTACAGAAGGGATTGATTGCGGTTGGTGCCTTTCTCGTTGTTGTAGGGATTGTTAACCTTGCAACCAACATTAAAGATGGTGGACCAGGTGTTCGGAATGCCATTCTGGAAATTGTCGGTGGTGTTATGGTAGGGGCTGCTGGAGCCTTTGTAACTCAAATTTCAATTTAGGAGGATAAACAATGACATGAATCTTAGTTTAGTCTCACCCTTTGTTTACCTTGCATCTGAAAAAATATCAGCTGAAAATTTATTTGAAGGATTTAATGTGGATTTACAATCTACGGTAGATCTGATTAAATCTCTATCTAGCTACAATCCAACTGTTTGGACTTATATGTCTAGTATTACTAAAAGTGTCATGCAGCCTCTTGGAGTTGCGATTTTATCAGTTGTTCTCATCTTAGAATTTTCGAAGATGGCAAAGAAAATTGCTAACTCTGGTGGAGCGATGACCTTTGAAGCATTGGCGCCGATGTTGATTAGTTATATTATGGTCGCAGTGGTAATTACCAATACTACCGTGATTGTAGAAGCCATCATCGGGATTGCGAGTCACGCCATTGAACAAGTGGCCTCGATTGTGGCTCACGGTGGGGCAAAGTATGATACCATCTCTGGCTTAAAAGGTTCAGGATTTATTGGCCGGATGATTGTGGGCTTTTTCGCCCTCCTCATTTGGCTTGTTCGGATAGTAAGTGCAGCCATGGTTAATCTGTTGGTATCTATTCGATTTATTCAACTCTACCTTATGATTCCATTTGCCCCTCTTACGATTCCAACATTTTTAAGTGATGAATGGAAGTCTATTGGTATTGGCTATTTAAAAAATATTATGGTCTATGCGGTACAAGGGGTTCTTATTTTTCTGATTGTTTCTCTTGTTCCTTTGTTTGAATCTGCTGGGAAAATAGCTGTTTCAAATGGTGCAGGAGTCTTGCAATCACTTGCGATTATGTTTGGTAGTTTGGTACAAGCTATCTTACTGATTATTGCCCTCGTTGGTTCTCAACGTACGGCTCGCTCAATCTTAGGTATGTAATTAGATAAAGGCTAGGAAGTGAATGCTTCTTAGCCTTTTTAGAAAGGAAAGTCATGAATACACGTGTCTTTAAAGACATCTCAAAATACCAACACAGGGCTTGGTTAGGTTTCACCACAAGACAAATCATCTTTGTTTTACCAGCCTTTATTGTCACAATTATTGTCTTGGGCTTGAATCTCTTTTACTGGCAATTTGGAGATTGGTTTGTTTACGGTTTTGTGTTTGCTTTTACCATCCCCCTCATGCTTTTTGGAGTCTATAAACCCAATGATTTATATTTTGAACATTATTTGAAATACCGTCTTCATTTTGAATTAACGGTTCCCCTACGCACAATTACAGGAAAGAAAGGACCTGAACATGAAAAGAAAATCAAATACATTAAAGAAACAAAAAACTTCAATGACTAATCAGAAAGAAGTAGTTAAAGGAAAAAAAGAGGAAGTGTTACCATCAACGGCTAATACTCTTTCCTATCAAGCCCTGTATCAAAATGGTCTGATGCAGGTGAAAGAAGATTATTTCTCACAAAGCTATTTACTTGGTGATGTCAATTACCAGACCGTTGGTTTAGAAGATAAGGGCGCAATCATTGAGAAGTATTCTGATTTGATTAACTCTTTAGATGACCAAACCAACTTCCAATTGACCATCTTTAATAAAAGATTGAATTTAGAAAAGTTTAGACAGAGTGTTCTGTATGAGGAAAAAGAAGATGGGTATGATAGCTATCGTAAAGAACTGAATCGGATGATGAATCAGAATTTAGACAGTGGGGAAAATAATTTTTCAGCTGTGAAACTGATTAGCTTTGGTAGAAAGGATTCTAATCCCAAACAAGCCTATCGTTCCTTGTCTCAAATTGGAGAATATTTCAAGAGTGGTTTCTCAGAAATTGATGCTCGCTTTGAATCCTTGGCTGGAGAAGAACGTGTGAACTTGTTGGCGGATATGCTTAGAGGAGAACACCATCTTCCTTTTTCTTATCGTGATTTAACGAGATCTGGTCAGACAACTCGTCACTTCATAGCGCCTAATCTCTTGGATTTTAAAAACAAGAATTACCTACAAATCAATGACCGCTTATTACAGATTGTCTATGTGAGAGACTACGGCATGGAATTAGGTGATCAGTTTATCCGAGACCTCATGCAAGGAGATTTGGAATTGATTGTGAGCCTCCATGCTCAAAGTTCGACTAAGGCGGATGCTATGAAGAAACTACGAACAAAGAAGACCTTGATGGAATCCCAAAAGATTGGGGAACAACAAAAACTAGCTCGTACAGGTATCTATTTGGAAAAAGTAGGTCATGTATTAGAAAGCAATATCGATGAAGCTGAAGAACTCTTAAAAACCATGACCGAGACAGGAGATAAACTATTTCAAACGGTCTTCTTGATTGGGGTTTTTGGTCAGGATGAAGAAGAACTCAAACAATCCCTAGACACTATCCAACAAGTGGCCGGCTCAAATGACCTAATGATTGATAAACTTCCATATATGCAAGAAGCAGCCTTTAATAGTTTGCTGCCATTTGGTTGTGATTTTTTAGAGGGCGTATCACGGAGTTTATTAACATCTAATGTAGCAGTGAACTCACCTTGGACTTCAGTAGATTTACAAGACCGTAGTGGGAAATATTACGGTATCAATCAAATATCAAGTAATATTATTACCATTGATCGCAGCCTATTAAATACACCGTCTGGTCTGATTTTAGGAACATCTGGAGCTGGGAAAGGGATGGCAACCAAGCATGAAATTATCACGACCAAAATCAAGGAATCTGGGGAAAATACTGAAATTATCATCGTGGATCCAGAAGCAGAATACAGTGTCATTGGACGAGCTTTTGGTGGAGAAATGATTGATATTGCGCCCGACTCCCAGACTTATCTCAATGTACTTGACTTGTCTGAGGAAAATATGGATGAAGATCCTGTAAAGGTAAAATCAGAATTTCTTTTATCCTTTATCGGCAAGTTATTGGATAGAAAAATGGATGGAAGAGAAAAATCGATTATCGACCGAGTTACCAGACTTACCTATCAGTCATTTAAAGAGCCTTCTTTGGAAGAATGGGTCTTTGTCTTGAGTCAACAACCAGAAGAAGAAGCGCAGAATTTGGCACTTGATATGGAACTGTATGTCGAAGGTTCTCTTGATATTTTTTCTCATAAGACCAATATTCAGACAGGATCTAATTTCTTGATTTATAACGTTAAGAAGTTAGGAGATGAGCTGAAACAAATCGCCCTTATGGTTGTTTTTGATCAGATATGGAATCGTGTTGTTCGGAACCAAAAATTAGGGAAGAAGACCTGGATTTATTTTGATGAAATGCAGCTTCTCTTACTAGATAAATATGCCAGTGATTTCTTCTTTAAATTGTGGAGTCGTGTCAGAAAATATGGAGCTAGTCCGACTGGAATAACTCAAAACGTCGAAACCTTATTGTTAGATCCAAATGGTAGACGGATTATTGCAAATAGTGAATTTATGATTCTCCTCAAGCAAGCAAAAAATGACCGAGAAGAACTGGTTCAACTCTTAGGCTTGTCAAAAGAACTCGAAAAATACCTAGTCAATCCAGAAAAAGGGGCAGGACTAATAAAAGCTGGTTCAGTTGTCGTTCCCTTTAAAAATAAGATTCCTCAAGGTACACAATTGTTTGATATCATGAGTACAGATCCTGATAAAATGGCTTCTAATTAAGGGGAAGGTAAATGAAGGATAAAAGAGAAATTATACGTGCCCGAAAGGCATTTAGAAGAAGTCTAAAAGATGAGAAGAAATTCTTGAAAAAAGGAAAGAAGGAGGTAAGGAAACAGAAAAAAGATTCCGCTGTACTGGATGAAAAAGCATGGAAAAAAGAGATAAAGCAAAAGCTAGAGGAGATGAGAGAAGCTTCAAAGGCTAGAGTAAAACAAGCAAATGAAGACTACAATCATATTCTTCAAAATAGTCCTCCATCTCTTTTGAATCGCAAAGAATTAAGAGACAGACGATTGCCTCATGCTAGGAAACGATTGAAAATAGCCAAGAAGCAATTTAAGGAAGCAAAGATAGAAGCAAAAGAAGAAAGAAAAGAGAGGCGTAAAGAAAGAAAAACCAACCAAAAATTTCTTTATGGTCAGGAATCGAAAGCAAAATCTAACTTTTTCTTTCACGGGAAGAATCTAGAAGAACTAAAAGCTAAGAAAGAAGTCAAGGTCGCAAAAGAGAATCTAAAATCTACTAAACAAGCCTATAAGTCCAAGAAAGTCAGTAGGAAAGCAAAAACTTTTCTTTATGTCCTTGGACGTGAAGGAGGAGAGTTAGCTTCAGAAAATGAAGATTTAGAAGGTTATCGCACGCTTCAAGAGACCATTAGAAAAGGAAAACGCTACAGTCGGCTTTCTTATAATCTTGGAAAAGCTAGTGTCAAAACAGGACAAGCAACAGGTCGTTTTACCAAGAAAAGACTGACCAACACAAAAGAGCGATACCATCATTTTAAGGATGGAAAAGGATGGAAACTAGCGAAAGAGAATCCAAGTTCCTTTAAAAATCGGTTTCGAAAATTAAAGAAACAAGGTCTTACAAGTGTCCGAAATATCTATCAAAAACTAAAAGCAGCCTTTTCCTTCTTTACATTTGCGGCTGGAAATCCTGCAACATGGATAGTTGGAGGATTAGTCTTTCTTCTCTTACTTATGATGAGCTTCTTTTTAGGATTTTCATCTGCTAGTTTGATTCAACAAGATGAATTTGAATTGACTAAAGCTTATACCCACCTAACTTGGGAAGATGCAGAACATACTCGAACAAATGATAAAGGCATTACTTATTACACAAAAGTTGATGATGTGATGGGGTATATGAACTTTAAATTCCATGACTATGAGTTACACAAACCAGTTTACTTATTTAGTTCAGAAACTTACAAGGATTATCTGTCTACTTTGTGGCATGATTTAAACGATGGGGAAGATTTGAAATCCATGCAAGACCTCTATGAAACTCCTAAGTATAAACTATCGACAGACGATCAAGAGGAAATGAAGGAACTAAAAGAAGAAGGTGTGTATGCTTCCATGCAGGAATTGGACAATCCATTTGAGGGGAAAAGTAACGAAGATAGTCTAACCATGACTTATCGTTATGGATACTATGATTTAGACGGCAAACCTACCCTTCAGGAGTACATACTACTAGAAGCGAAGGCTCACCAAACGATTGTCGCACCAATGGATGGAGTTGTATCTCTAGATGGTGACAATATAATTCTCACTAACGGAAAAGGAGAGAATGAGAGTCGATTAACCTTGTATTCTATTCATAATGGCCGTGCGATTGAGGGGACAAGAGTCCTAACGGGTGATATTATTGGTGAAACACCAGACGATACAGGTTTGAAAGTTTCCTATCAAAAGTATAAGAACAAGAAAGAAAAATTGGTGTATGTCAATCCGCAATTTTATTTTCCCAAAGTCATTCAACTTCAGACAACTATCTTACCTGCCATTGGTCAGTTTGGTGGGGATGAGTTTGAACGAGCAAAACATATTTATGATTTTTTGAAATCTCAAGGCGCAAGTCCCCAAGCCATTGCGGCTATTTTAGGAAATTGGTCTGTAGAGTCTTCTATTAATCCAAAACGAGCTGAAGGAGATTATTTATCTCCTCCAGTTGGCGCTACCGATTCCTCATGGGATGATGAAAGCTGGTTAGCGATTGGAGGTCCAGCCATTTATGGAGGTGCTTATCCTAATATTATTCATAGAGGTTTGGGTTTAGGGCAATGGACGGATACTGCAGATGGTTCAACACGTCATACAGCCTTGTTGAATTATGCACACGCCAAAAATAAGAAGTGGTATGATTTAGACCTCCAACTTGATTTTATGCTTCACGGGGATAGTCCTTACTATCAAAGTTGGTTAAAGGATTTCTTTGGAAATACGGGCAGTGCAGCCAATCTGGCCCAACTCTTCCTTACCTATTGGGAGGGAAATTCTGGTGACAAACTACTGGAAAGACAAACCAGAGCAACGGAATGGTATTACCAAATTGAAAAAGGCTTCAGCCAAACAAATGGAGGACAGGCAAAAAGTGACCCGCAATCCCTTGAAGGGGTTCGTGGGGACTTGTATGATCATTCTGTTCCTGGTGGTGGAGATGGTATGGCCTATGCCTATGGACAATGTACATGGGGTGTTGCGGCTCGTATGAACCAGTTAGGATTAAAGCTAAAAGGTAGAAACGGAGAGAAGATTTCAATCATTAATACCATGGGAAATGGTCAGGACTGGGTTGCGACAGCTTCAAGTCTTGGTGGGGAAACTGGCTCTACACCAAGAGCAGGTGCCATTGTTTCTTTTGTGGGAGGTACACATGGCACACCAGCAGACTATGGTCATGTGTCTTTTGTAGAGAAAGTCTATGATGATGGTTCTTTTCTAGTTTCTGAAACCAACTATGGTGGCAATCCTAACTATACCTTTAGAAAAATCTCGCAAGCAGATAGTTCCATTAGTTTTGCCTATACGACGAAATAAAAGAATCATGTCATCAGTTTAGGTGACATGATTCTTATTTTTTATAGAGTGACATATTTAATGCCATAGGCTGATAACTTACTTGATGATCGTCTTTAATCAATTGACTGTAAGCAACAAATCCGAACTGTTCATAAAATTGAATGACTTTAGGATGATTGATACTATCTAAAAATATCATCTGAGTTCCTACAATTGCTCGAAATTCTTCAATTTTTTGAATTACAATTTCAAATAAATCTTGTCCTGATAGTTTATTTAGCTTTGTGTTTTTGCCGAATTGACCGATAAGTAACACAGGGAGATAATCAATATTTTTGGGACTTTTCCCTTTTAGGACGAGTTTCTTTTTTAAGGATTTCTCTAAATCAGAAATATCAACAACTTTGAGAGATAAACTAAAGAATCCTAAGATGTTATTTGTTTCAGTTTCTTCAACGATAAAATTACGAGAACGATGTTGTTTTTCAAAATTTGGAGCTTTATCAGATAGATAAGTCAACATCTCTTCATTACCGTTGAAATCAACATTTTCTAAAATGATAGTTTTAAATAGCTCCTGAACTTGTTTCTCAGTTTTATCAGGAGCTAGCACTTGAATATTTTCAAGATATTGCTTAAGTGGTGTTACTTGAATTGTCATCTTACAGATACTTTGAAATGAGTTTATTTTTCGTTGGAGCGGTAGCGTCCTGTGATTCAATAGATTTCAAGACTGCTTGTAGCTTTTTAGATGGTTTATGATTAAGAATTTTTAGAGCATCTTCGTTTGTTAGTTTTATATCACGTGTTAAACTGATTGTAGCCATTTGTTCGACCTCCTGTTTCTACTTAAATTCATTATAGCTTATTTTGAACAAAAGTTCAATCTGAAGATAGTGTATGTTTTCTATAGTGTATAAATCCAAAATAAGTTTTTCTCTTGCATTTGTAGCTCATATTCGTTAGAATAATGGTGTAGATGAGTGGTTGGCTCACGGTCAATCTGATAGTAATCTTGGACATAAGGGCCAAGCGGTGGCGGACACCAGAATAAACCGACTGACTAGGTGGCTTACAGGTTCTGTAAGCCATCTTTTTTACTTTAATAGTAATGTTTTATATTTTAAGGAGAACGAAGTTTTGGCTCGTTCTCTTTTTTGTTGATGATATGCTCCAAACAACCTACACTGTAGAATATTAAGAAAATAGGATACTATAGGTTTAAATTAAATGTATAAGATAAATAGTTGGATTAGTAAAAGTTTCAAGTCTGATAAGAACAATATTACATTTCATACAACTGAATGTATATATTTTATAAGAGAGAGGGATGCTTGGTTTGGGAAAATCATTCAAAATACAGTTATAAGAATTTTAATAAGAATGAAAGTGTGATATTTCTTTTTCAATAATCTTCTAAATGTATTAAAATTAAGCTTTCCACTTATGTATTCTGCTAATAAACTTCAATACATTTCAATAGATTTTCAAATTTTGGTGGGGGTTTTTATTATACTTTGTACGAGCTTTTCAATACCCTATCCCAACCTTTAAAATCCCTCAAGTTATTTACTCAAGGGATTTTTTATCTGCTTTTTTCATACTCAAACAGTCAGTCTAACTGTTTGATTTTCTTTGTGACTAACTCCCCTAAAAATAGTAGATTTAGCTACTTTACTGGTTTTACAAGATAATAACAAGACCTAAACGTTTAATTTATTTAGGTTTACCAATTATGACTTTAACATTTTCCAATAAGGTCTAACTCAACCGTACCCAAAGTTAAATCCTTTACTTTATTTAGTAATTCATTAACCCAAAAGCCATTTTTAAGTCCTGTTTTCTCTGATAATGCAAACACTTTTAAAGTATAGTTATGGTCTCGATCAGGTGGAGTCGGTCCAACAAACATTGTATCAATTTCAGAAAAATCACCATCTAAAAATTGACTAGAAAAACTATTTTTACCTTGAATTAATTGACCAATTCGGCTCATATTTTCTTCAATCTGAATACTATCACCATTAACTTTTAAATCAGCAACGCTCCAATGAATCCAAGGAAAAGAGCAAACAGGAATGGCATCATAATCAATAAGAGTAAAAGCGATATATTCAGTACCTTTGGGTAAATTATCAACTTCAAACGCAAAAGAACGAACCGGATTTCCTTGCATTATATCTTCCCTTTTTGCTTCCTTTCCAAACTCCTTTGGTAAAATATTATTAAATGTTGTTTTAATTTTCATTTTTTTCTCCTTTAAGAATTATAAAGCTAAATATACAATAAATAGCTAAAGCGATTAGCGACATACATATTACCCCTTCAAAATTAAAATTTAAATATAAGAGACCTCCTAACATAAGAAATATGATATTAAAACAAGCATAATACACTTCTGCAATTTTCAGAACAATAGACAATTTGCTATTACTCTCTTTTAACATTTTAATAGTCTGAGGTCTAGTAATTCCAGATGATAGCCCCAATAAAACCATACCTAAACAAATACAAATAATATTGTTGGTAAGAAATAATAGCAAAGATGGGAACAATAGTACGGAAGAAAAGTATCTATTCTTATTAACAAAAAATTTCGAGGAGATATTTCCCATCAAAGTGTATGAAGCCAATATTAAGACAAAATATTGAGTTGAAATATGCAGATCTGTAAAAAAATAAAATGGTAAAAATCCTGTAAATAGTCCTAGGATGATTCCTCTTAGGAAAACATAATGACCAACCCAATATTTTTCAAAATTCGTCAAATGATATTTAGTAGTATTTCTAAATTCACGTTGCTCTTTCTTATAATCTAGAGGTACTAATAAAGAAAGTAATATTGTATTAATAATCGTGGCAATAATCGTGGCATAAATCGGATAATTAGGATTTAGTTTATAAAGAGTCCCCCCAATAATTCCAGAAAATAATAATGAGATGAACATATAGCCATTTGTTCTATTTTGAAAATCAGTTGCTTCAGAATCTAAGAAGTACTGGATAAGATTAGTATCCTCACCAGCTCCAATAGAATAGCTTGCTCCTAAGCATAGTTGAGCAATAACAATTAAAATTGTACTATCAGATAAACTTAATAACCCTAATCCAATTAATTTGACAACTTCACTCAGAATTAATAATCTCTTTGATGGAATATTGCTAATGTACCTTTTAATAAAAGTAGAACTTACAAACGTTCCTATTCCATAACAAGACATCAATAATTCTATACCTATAATTGAGTATCCTTTTGAATATAAAATTATTAATAAAAAGGGTAAATAGAAATATGCCCTTGATAAAATCCGATAGAATATTATTCCCAACTTATTTTTCAATTACATATCCCTCCTTTTGTAATACATTTTGGATTTCTTTTTTGCTAATATCTCCCTCCCTCAAAATAGTGACAGTTCCAATATCATTAACTTTTATTATAGTACTTGATTTAGTAGCCAATGATTCTACATTTGATTTTAACAAATAATCAACTTTATCTCCCATATGTTCATCAGCGACCTCCTCTGTGATAAGTAGGTCATCAGCTGTTCCAGAGATATTAGCTGAGGTAATTGCAACTACTCCTCCTAAATATTCTACAAATTCTCTAAAAACTTCATTTTGAACACATCCCAAGGAAATTGTGGAACTATCATTTATTGCATAATGAAATGGACTAATATTTTCTACCACTATATTTAGTGCTCCTGGCCAAAACTCATCGACCAATAATTTCATTAAATTTGTTTGTGAAGTCTTACCATATTTTTCCCAATCATTAGGATTGGACATGAAAATAGAGAGAGGCTTATTTTTAGGCCGAATTTTATATTCAAAAATTCGGTTAATAGCCATCCTATTATCTGGAAGACAACACAAATTATAGTTAGTATCTGTTGGAACTATGATGGGATATCCAGCGTTTAATTTAGATTTGAGAATTTCTAAATTCTCCTGATTTAATTCTAAAATTTTCACTATTAACCTCTTTCTAATTTAAACAATTCTAAACAATCTTCTGGACTAAGCTTATCAGTAATTTTACTCAATTTTCTATAAAAACTTATTAGTTCATCAATATTGACATCACCTCCTACTAACGATTCAAAATATCTATATAAAACCTTTTTACTAGATATTCCACTAATTGTATAATTAGTGGAATTAGGAATTCCTAATTCATTCGGCAATAAATACTGGTACATTTCAATATTTTTCATAGTTCCATCTTGATGAATTCCTGATTCATGTACAAAGACATTCTTCCCTATTATTGGTTTAGTGGGTGCTACATCATACTCTAAAATATCACTTATCTTTATAGACAGTTGATATACAGTCTGCAAATCAAAGTCAATTTCATCAAACTTCTTCTTTTGTAAAATAGCAATCACCTCATCTAAAGATGTATTACCAGCACGTTCCCCAATTCCTAAAAAGGTTGTCTCAATCTGACTTGCATGATTCATAATCGCAGCTACTGTATTAGCTGTTGCTAATCCTAAATCATTATGACAATGCGCTGATAACTTTAGAGCTGGAAATCTACTATGAATATCACTAAACATTTTTCCATATTCATCTGGCGTAGAACATCCAACAGTATCTGCTAAAGTTACAAATCCTACTTCATAGTTTGAAACAATATCTAATACTTGGAATAAAAATTCTCTATTAGCACGTGTTGAATCTTCTAAGACCATATCTACATGCAGTGATTTTTCTTTAGAATAATCCAAAATTCTCTCTAAGCGTTTTAGATAGATATCCTCTCTAGTTTTTAATTTTTCGGTTATATGCATCTTAGAAACAGGTACCAGTAGTTTAATAACCGTATTAGGAAACATACTATACAGCTGGAATGCTAAGTCAATACTACTCTCAATCAAGCGAGTTAAAACTACCCCAGATTGATCTTTTCTTAATATACGCATATAGCCTTTTAAAATATTCAAATCTTGAATAGTATCACACATACCAATCTCAACCGAATGAATTTTGGATTTACTAATCTCAGTAATAACCTTTTTCTTAGTTGCAACATCTTTCTTAATCGACGTTTGCTGCATACCATCTCTAATTGTATTATCTTGAATGTATATCATACCTCACTCCTTATTTTATTAGATACGAGCTCCTATCTGTAATAATATGGTATACTATATCAAGGTATTTTAAAATTTGAAAAAAGTTTAGAAATCATTAAGAAAAAATTTATAAATAGGAGTAACTATGAACTTAGATTGGTATTACACTTTTTTGGTATTATCAAAACATCTCAATTATCGTAAAGCCAGCGAAGAGCTATTTCTTACCGAACCAACACTACATCAACAAATTAAGAAATTAGAAAAGCACCTTCAAGTTCAACTTTTCGAAACAGTGGGAAGAAACTTGACACTAACTGCTGTTGGAAGAGAATTTATAGAGATTGCTGAAAATCTTATACAAACCTATGAGCAAAGTATTCAAAAGATTAGGCTACAAAATAAAAAACAACAATTTCATATAGAAATAGCCGTATCTCCTTACATTGCCACATACCTTTTACCACAATTTTTACAGGAATTCTTTCAGCGCTATCCAGATATTGATATCTCTGTATCCGTGCTAAATAGCCATATTGAACAAGCTATTGAAACGAATACATTCGATATTGGTATTGATAGAGAAGTTCCATATAGTAAAAAAATCATATCCGAACAAATTTGTGAAGGAAAGATTGCCCTCTTTTATCCTAAAACAACAGTAAAATGCGACGAATTACAATTATTTAAAAACTATAAAATATTATCCGATAACCACCCCGTCTATTGGGAAAATCTAAAAAAAGAAATCATTGAGCTAGTTCCAGAAGCCGATTTCACTACTATCAATGATATTACAGTAACTGCCAAACTAATAGAAATGAATCAAGGCATTTCCTTTCTGCCCCTTTACTTAAAAAAGACTTTTACAGATAAGATTGCTCATCTTGAAACCACTACAGTAACCACCCCCGTTTCTTTTACTTACTTAATGAGCAGAAAAGCTTCTAAGGCTATCACTATTTTCAATAATGCGTTTAAGGACTTTATTTTAAAGGAGCAAAATTCAATTTAAGAATCAAAGGTCACTGATACTATTAGTGATTTTTGATTTACATATTAATCAATGGATTAATGACTAAAACGGAAAATAGTTAATGAGAGATGAAATTTATAAAATAGTACGTGCATAAATTATAGTAAAATGATATAATTAATTTATGGGAGAGTTAAGCTTTAGTAATCAATTTAGCAACACAGCCGTTTGGTATCACGGAACGACATCTACTCAGGTTCCATCTTTAAAAGATGGAATAGATGTTTATCATAGTAAACGGAACTGTGATTTTGGTATAGGATTTTATGTGACATCTAAATTTGATCAGGCTGTTAAATGGGCTCAGCGAAAAACAAAAGATGAACTTCCTTTTAATCCAAACGTAAAGCCTGTTGTTTTAAGTTATCAGTTTCAAGATTCTAATGATGTTGAAACGAAGATTTTTGAAATTGATAAAGAATACTTTCAGTTTGTTTATAAAAATAGATTGAAGTTAGACGCTAAGGCTGGAATTAATTTTCATAATTTTTCAGCAGTATTTGGCCCAGTTCTTGATGGTCAAGTTACTCGTTTGAAAGTCACTTTAGATGACTATTTCAAGGGAGTAAATTCCTTAGAAAAAACCGCTGATATTCTTTTGGGAAAATATCAGGGTGATACACAACTTTGTATATGTGATCAAAAAATTGCAAATAAACTAATCTTAGTTGAGGAGGACACGATATGATTTTGACAAATGAAAAACAAGCTCTTAGAGTTGAGGTAGAACAGTTTTTACGGAAGAATTATCGCATTACTCCTGATACTGTTTCTTCTGTCACAAATGTTGTATTGAAGAATTGGTTTGAAGAGTTGGATAATGGAGGCTCTCATTTGACTTCAGACCTTATCGCTGATAATATCGCGGATATTGCAAAACGTTACTCAGTACATTAATAAGTAATTTGAGTTAGGTTTATCAAATCCAAATCTTTCTTTATATTCTCAAAAACGGTTCATTACCATATTAGGTAATGAACCGTTTTTTGTGTACGACGGGCATGTCGTGCGTCTGAGGTGTAAATCCTCCGTGGGCACCCTCGAAAAACGTGGACTGGTTTCGTGTTTGGATTATTACCTTGAACGACATGCGTTAAAAGTTAGTTGAACCGCCGTATGCCGAACGGCACGTACGGTGGTGTGAGAGGGGCTAGAGATTATCCTCTACTCGATTTGTGATACTTCTTTCAAGGAATATTTGGTAGGATTGGAGTGAAAAAAGATTAACTAGGAAAGAAGGAAGTATATGGAAGCCATTTATCAACGTGATTCGGATCAAGATGGACTGACTGATGCTCAAGAATTGGCGCTAGGAACCAATCCTCTTAGCGCAGATTCTGATGGTGATGGTCGTTCAGATTTAGTGGAAGTAGAAGAAGGAACCAATCCCTTAGAAAAGGATTTACAAGACATGGAACAAACAAGTATAACTGAACCGACATCAGTATTTATGGAAATGAAACAAAAGATTTCAGATATGATGGAGAGTCACTACAAGGAATTTATACAGGCTCTGATTAGTATTGAAACAGGGATTGAAAACCAACAAGACCTTGAAGACTTATATAATTACTACATGAGAACAGATGCCGTTTCTCTTTTGTCTAGTGATTTAGAAACCAGTCCTCAAGAGGTTGAAATGGAGATAGAGTTGTAGGGGAATCATGTGATTCTCCTATTTTCGTATAGATGAAAGGAGCGAGTATGGAAGTAATACAATTATTGGCTATGTTTCGTGGAACAATTCCAAAAGATAGGGAGAAAATGGACCTATTTCTTCGTTATCAAGCGCAACATTTTGATGAGAAATGGCAGGATTTGGTAGAGAGTTTTTTGGCTGAAGAGGGCAAGATAGAAGAGATTCCTCACGTCTATTCTTTTGATCAAGATATTGTTTCTTTCCTAGAGGCCAGTTCTGAAAATAATAATCAAGATTTAGAAAGTTACACAAGAAATTTTGGACAAGCAGGTCTAGGTAAATTATCCCAATTAAGTAATTTTGAGAAAAACTTGGTGCTAGAAGTCGCAACCTATAATCTTTCCACTCGATTTTACATCCAATCTGAAAAAGAAAAGCTAGAACAACTAAGTGAGCTTGTATTTCATCAGAATCAGGATGTCAATTTAGTCAACGTCTATCGAGTTGCGAATAATCTATCTGACCGTATTAGTAGAGATATAGAGGAATTTCTTCTAATGGTTGACTCAAAAGAGCTTAAAAAAGAAGTTCTTGAGATTCATTTTGAAGAAAAAGAAGGAGCTGTTCTAGCCTATTTGGGTTCAGAATTGATGGCTACTTTAGATACTGTTACGGATTTTGTCCATCATGAAGAAAACTACAAACAATTATCACTGACACAAAAGCTGAAGATTATTACTCATTTTGATGAAGTAAAGGCTATAAGAGAAAAGTCTAAGCAAGTAGAGGAAGCAGTCTTACCTTTAGATAATATTGACCAGGTAGAAGAAAATGTGGAAGTTCATTCCCTATCTAAAGTAGATAAAATTGTAGAAGAAGCTTTGAGAGAATATCAAATCGGTTCACAAGTAAGTTATAAAGGACAAGTATTTCAATTGGTTTCGATTGAAAATGCTCAGTTAAATGACTTAGTTCGCCTAGAGCTATTCAGTTATTCCAACCAGTTATTTGAAGAGAATCCTATCTTATACTTGAACAGTTTGGAAGAGATTGAACAAGTATTGTCTCATGTAGAACTTGAAAAAGAAGATTCAGATATTGAGATTGAATCACCAAGTGGAAGCCAGGAAATAGATTTGTTTTCCTATCTGGAAGAGGATAATGAAAAGGAAAAGGATAAGGAAACAGAAACGCTTATTGTAGGCATAGAAGAGACGGATGTCCTTGTTCTAGATTTTGTTTTTCCAGATGATTTAGAGGACTTTTATCCTAAGACAAATCGAGAAAAGATTGAAACGAATATCGCAGCTATTGAACTTGTTAAAAGATTAGAAAAAGAGAGACGACAAGCGAATCCAAAAGAACAAGAACTACTAGCCAAGTATGTCGGCTGGGGTGGTCTTGCTAATGAATTTTTCGATGAACTCAATCCAAAGTATGAAACAGAACGTTTAACTCTTAAGAGTTTAGTAAGTAAATCAGAATACTCCACTATGAAACAAAGTTCTCTCACAGCCTATTATACAGACCCAATGATTATTCGCCAGATTTGGCAAAAGTTACTGGATGATGGTTTTGAGGGAGGAAGGATTTTAGATCCTTCTATGGGGACTGGGAACTTCTTTGCGGCTATGCCTAGAAGTATACGAGATAAATCAGAACTCTATGGGGTTGAATTAGACAGTGTGACTGGCGCAATCGCAAAACAACTCCATCCAAATGTCCATATTGAAGTGCGAGGATTTGAAGAAGTTCCCTATCAAAATAATAGTTTTGATTTAGTCTTAACGAATGTTCCTTTTGGAAATTTTCGCATTGCCGATAAAAACTATGATAAACCTTATATGATTCATGATTACTTTGTCAAACACTCACTTGATTTAGTAAGAGACGGAGGACAAGTGTCGATTATCTCATCTATTGGGACAATGGATAAACGGACAGATAATGTCTTACAAGAGATTAAATCCAACACTCATTTTTTAGGGGGAGTTCGTTTGCCGGATACGGCTTTTAAAAAGATTGCAGGTACTCGAGTGACCACAGATCTCCTCTTTTTTCAAAAGAATCAAGCAAAGAATCTTAATGAAGAGGAACTTGTCTTTAGTGGCTCTATTCTCTTTGAGGAGGATAAGCGTGTCTGGATCAATCCTTATTTTGATGGGAAATACAACACACAAGTTTTGGGTGAATATGAGGTACGTAATTTTAATGGAGGAACCCTCAATGTTAAGAGGGTATCAGAAACATTAGCTACTGATATAATGGAAGCATTAGAGAATGTGGAAGCACCTAAACAAATTGACAATTCTTTGAAAGCACCTGTTTTTATCCAAGAAGAAGTGGATAATTCTGTCCCAAGTCGTATACGTGAGGACTTAGCGCTCTATTCTTTTGGATATGAGGGTAATCAAATTTATTACCGAGATACGCATGGTATTCGAAAAAGTTCAAAAGTAGACGAAATTAGTTATTATGTAGACGAGAAGGGAGATTTTAAAGCCTGGGACAGTTCTTTGTCTGAACATAAAATAGACCGATTCGTGCAACTTCATTTGACAGATGAGGAAGCACTAGATGTTTACAAGTCAGAAGAAGCGAGTAAAAGAGGGAAATATAAGGGACTGTTCAAAAAAACGGTCTTTTATGAAAGTCCCTTATCGGATAAGGATATTAGTCGCATTAGGGGAATGGTTGATTTGAGAGAGACCTATCAAGCCTTAATTGAAATTCAACGTCATCAAGATTATAGTCAGACAGATTTTCAGGTGTTACTTAGTAAACTCAATCATGACTATGACCGCTTTGTAAGTCAATTTGGATACTTGAATGCCTCAGTCAATCGGAACTTATTTGATAGTGACGATAAGTATTCCTTACTAGCAAGTTTAGAAGATGAATACATCGATTCTAAAGATCAGAAAGTAAAATATAAAAAATCTTTAGCCTTTGAGAAAGCATTGGTTAGGCCAGAGAGAGTGATTACAAGAGTATCAACGGCTTTAGATGCCTTAAACTCCAGTTTATCGGATGGTAGAGGGGTTGATTTAGACTATATGGTATCAATTTATCCTGAACATAGCCAAGCTGCTATTTTAGATGAGTTAGGTGACCAGGTTTTAATGGATCCAGAAAGCTATTTAAGAGGGGAAAGAAAATATATTTCTAAGAACCAGTTTTTGTCAGGAGATATTCTCAACAAGATAGAAGTAGTTCAACTATTAGTAGAGGAAAACAATCAAGAATATGACTGGTCACATGCTTTAGATTTGTTAGAATCTGTTCGCCCTCCACGGATTCATCTTGCAGATATTGAGTTTAAAATAGGGTCACGTTGGATTCCTCAATCCGTTTATGGTAAATTTGCCTTTGAATGTTTTACTAACCGTGAATTTGAATTGTCTTCGCCTGATGTTGAACAAGTCATTGAAGTGAATCCTGTCGATGGGCAGGTTCATTTAAGGACATCATTTGCTTATCGCTATCCAAGTGCCAAAGATAGTAGTCTTGGAGTTAGTGGGTCACGTTATGATACAGGAAGAAAGATTTTTGAGAATTTACTTAATTCGAACCAACCGACGATTACTATGACTGTTACGGAAGGAGAAAAGAAAAAGACCATCACAGATTTGGAAAAAACCTCTGTTCTAAGAGCAAAAGAGCAGCATTTACAAGAGCTCTTTCAAGACTTTGTCTCACGGTATCCAGAAGTCCAACAAGTCATTGAGGAAAGCTACAATCGTCTTTATAATCGAACAGTTAGTCGAGAGTATGACGGTAGCCATCTAGTCATTGATGGCTTGGCACAAAACATCAGTCTTCGTCCTCATCAAGAGAATGCCATTCAAAGAATCGTAGAAGAAAAAAGAGCATTGTTAGCTCATGAGGTAGGTTCAGGAAAGACCTTGACTATGCTTGGTGCTGGGTTTAAATTAAAGGAGTTGGGGATGGTTCATAAGCCATTGTATGTGGTGCCCTCTAGTTTGTCTGCTCAATTTGGCCAAGAAATCATGAAATTTTTCCCTACTAAAAAAGTCTTTGTGACCACTAAGAAAGATTTTGTGAAGGCGAGAAGAAAACAATTTGTATCACGTATTATTACAGGAGATTACGATGCTATTGTCATTGGGGATTCTCAATTTGAAAAAATCCCTGTCAGTAAGGAAAGACAGATGAACTATATAGAGGATAAACTCAATGAACTACGAGAGATTAAAACACATTCTGAAAATAAGTATACCGTTAAAGAAGCAGAACAATCAATAAGTGGTCTAGAGAAACAATTGGAAGAACTCCAACGTTTCAATCGTGATAGTTTTATTGATTTTGAGAACTTAGGAATTGATTTTCTCTTTGTGGATGAAGCACATCACTTTAAAAATATTCGTCCAATTACTGGACTTGGGAATGTAGCAGGTATTACCAATACAACCTCTAAGAAGAACATGGATATGGAGATGAAGGTTCGACAGATTCAGGAAGAACATGATTTTAAAAATATTGTCTTTGCGACAGGGACACCTGTTTCCAATTCTATTAGTGAGTTGTATACTATGATGAACTATATTCAACCAGATATCTTAAAACGCTATCAAGTTGATTATTTTGACTCTTGGGTAGGTGCTTTTGGAGAAATTCAAAACTCTATGGAATTAGCTCCTACAGGGGATAAGTACCAACCTAAGAAACGATTTAAAAAGTTTGTCAATCTACCTGAGTTGATGAAAATCTATAAAGAAACAGCCGACATTCAAACACAAGATATGTTGGATTTACCTGTTCCAGAAGCTCATATTATCCCTATTGAGAGTGAGTTAACTGAAAACCAGAAACTCTATTTAGAAGAATTAGTTATGAGGTCAGATATGGTCAAATGTGGAACAGTTGATCCGAGCCAGGATAACATGTTAAAAATTACGGGTGAGGCACGAAAACTAGCTATTGATATGCGTTTATTGGACTCTAGTTATAGTCTAGCAGACAATCATAAACTGCTTCAGGTAGTGGATAATGTTGAAAGAATTTATCGTGAGGGAATGGAAAATAAGGCTACTCAGATGATTTTTTCAGATATTGGAACACCTAAGAAAAAGGATAATGGCTTTGATGTCTATTCTGAAATAAAGGCTTTATTAGTTGATAGAGGAATCCCTAGTAAGGAAATTGCCTTTGTACATGATGCCAATAGTGATGAAAAGAAGAATAGTTTGTCTCGAAAGGTCAATGCAGGAGAAGTGCGGATTCTCCTTGCCTCAACTGAAAAAGGAGGAACAGGTTTAAATGTTCAGAGCAAGATGAAAGCAGTTCATCACCTGGATGTCCCCTGGAGACCAAGTGACATTCAGCAACGCAATGGACGGATTATCCGACAAGGAAATGAAAATAAGGAAGTGGATATTTACCACTACATTACCAAAGGTTCGTTTGATAATTATCTATGGGCAACTCAGGAGAACAAACTCCGTTATATTAAGCAGATTATGACTTCTAAGGAGCCAATTCGTGCTGCAGAAGATATTGATGAGCAGACCATGACAGCTTCTGATTTTAAGGCACTAGCAACAGGTAATCCTTATCTTAAATATAAGATGGAACTAGAGAATGATTTGACCCTATTAGAAAATCAAAGACGTGCCTTTCAACGCAGCAAGGATCACTATCGTCATACAATCTCTTACTGTGAAGAAAATATGCCCATTCTTGAGAAACGATTAAGCAAGTATGAAGGCGACATTCAACAGTCTGAAATGTCGAAAGACCAGGCATTTTCTATGACAGTAGGCAAGCAAGCTTTTGAGCAACGAGCTGAAGCAGGTGAATCCCTACACCGTCTTATCCGTCATAATCAAGCTGACAGCAAAGAATTCCGAACCCTAGCAAGCTATCGAGGATTTGACATTAAAATGCTTAGTCTTCCAACAAATCAACCTCTTCCTGAAACCTTCTCTGTTAAGATTGTGGGAGAAAATCAGTATTCTGTCAGTTTAGATTTGTATTCTCCTTTGGGGACGATTCAAAGACTTCAGCATACGATTGATCACATTAAAGAGGACCAAGTGAAAACTCAGAACTTATTGGATGAATTAAAGGATAAATGGATTACTGCTAAGGTAGAAATTGAGAAAAATTTTCCAAAGGAAGAGGACTATCAAACAAAAAAGGCCGAATACGATATACTCGCGCCATTGATTGAAACAGAAACGGATTTAGATATTATTGATCAGGCCTTAAGACAATTCCACGAAAAAGGAAACGAAAAGCAAGAACAACTTTCTTTTGAATTAGATTAAAAAAATAGATACAAATAGCGGACAAGAAAAGAAAAGCGCGGTAGAATAAAGATAGAAAGAAACGAGGTAACGATTATGATGGAAGATACCTATTATCAATTAGAGGAGGCCTTGGTACAGGGATTTCAAACGCCTGAAGAATACCAAGCCTACAAGGAGCTAAAGGAACATTATGAGGAAGTGACAGGCGATTACAGTTTTTCTAAACGAGAACTCACTAGTCAATTGGAAATCTCTCTTCAGAATCATCGAGGTGTGGACTTTGAAGAACATGAAAAAGAGGAGTATTTGGACTTAGTTCAAAAGCTAGAGGAATTTGATTCCTCTCTTGCCGCCCATTATCGTCAGTTGATTGACTAGAAAGGAGAAAGTCATGAATGATTTACTCCTTATCCCAGTAATTTTTTTAGCAGTAGGAGGAATTCTCATTCTTTTATGGAGACTCTTTCTTATTGCCAGTGGACTTTTTCTGATTGGTATTGTCAGTTTTCTTATTTTCGTGGAGGGCTATGGAATATATTTGTTCTTTACTGAACCGACTTTATACTTTGATGATATCAGACAACATGGTTTAACTAGTTTTACGGCTGTGTACCTTTTCATCAATCTGATGTTGGTTCTAGGATTCAGTTGGCGTTTCATAAACTCCAAAACTAAGGAAAGTATGTAAACTTGTTAGATAGTTAAAAAACTTTATCTGAATCTAAATTCGGATAAGGTTTTTTATTAGCCTTGATTCTTTCATATACATCATAGCTAAATTGGAGTAATAATTTATGAAAATCATTATCCTCACTATTATTACTTGTATTTATGGCTTGTTTATGGCGTTCAATATGAGAAAGAGCTCTTCTCAAATTTTCTTCTTTTAAATTTTTCATAGTTACATTATAAGATGAAGACATCTAGTTTTGATTTTTTTCTCTGAACTGTACGATTTTGCGCCTGAAATGTAGGAATCACCTTTCGTTAAGGTGTGATAAAACTTACAAGTCCTTTTTGTTATTCTTGACCTAGTTTTTATAGAAAGAAGGTCTAAGATGTTAAATAAAGTCAAAACTAAAGCCTTAATTAGTGTTGGAGCAGTGGCTGCAACTAGCTTTATTCTCATGATGGGATATACTGCTGGTCAACATTCTACTGCTAAACAAAGTCGCAAAGAAATCGAATTGGCTGCAGCTAAACTTGTAGAGGACAAACAAGCAGAAGATAAAGCCAGCATTTTGTCATCGGATACTGTAAAAGAATTTTTGACTCAGTACTATACGAAAGAAAAGCTCGGAGAAAATAATACACGTATTCAACCTTATATGACTGAATCGGCTTATTCTCAAGAATTGTCAAGTCAAAATGATGCCATGAACCAAGTGTATAAGGATTATATTTTGGATTATCATTTTGAAAAAGCAGATATCTTTGTCAATCAGACTACGAATCAAGCTATTGCCATGGTCTCTTATAATGTAACCTATGTATCTGATTTAAAGAATGCCAACCAATCAAAGACTAATCAGACAGAAACAAGAACAGTTAAGTTATCCTATTCTAAACTACCTGGTAAGTTATTGGTCAACCAAGTACAGGTTTGGAAATCTGGGTTAGATGATTTGGATAAGCCCACTCCCAAAACTTTGGAAGAATCCTCATCTGTTCCATCACTGCCAAATACTACGACAAAATGATGATATTGCATGGAAATAGAAGAATGTAAGCAAATTTCAATTCTTGATGTAGCCAATCGTTTAGGTATCTCCTTTAAACAAGTTTCGAGCAGTGTCTATGAACATCCTGAACACGATTCATTTCGGATTTTTTCAACTACCAATACTTTTAAATGGTTTTCAAGAGATATTCAAGGTGATGTCATTGATTTTGTTCGACTTGTTCAGGGAATTTCCTTTAAAGAAGCTCTAGCCTTTCTTTCTGAAGAACCTTTTCAAAAAGAAGCTGTTCAAGAAAATAGAGAGAGACCATTTTATTATCCTTTAAAGAGAATAGAAGATTCTAACTGTAGTCTGGCCAGATATTACTTAACAGAATGTAGAGGAATTTCAGAAGAAATCGTACAAAGTATGATTCAACAGGGTTTAATAGCACAAGCCAGCTGGAAAACAAATGAAACAGTTGAACCTGTTATTGTTTTTAAAAGCTTTGATCATCGTCACAAACTGCAGGCAGCAAGCTTACAAGGGATATATAAGAATCACTCTTTTCCAAGAGAGAGGTTAAAAACGATTCTAAAAGGAAGCCATGGACATGTTGGAATATCCTTTGACATTGGTAAACCAAATAGACTGGTCTTTTGTGAATCGTTTATCGACTTGATGAGTTATTACGAACTGCATCAACAAAATCTATTTGATGTTCGTTTGGTATCTATGGAGGGATTAAAAAGGTCTGTTGTTGCTTATCAAACTTTACGACTAATAGCTGAAGAAAATCAGAAGTTGGAATTCTTAGATACAGTAATACCTTCAAAGTTATTGCCTTTGATGAATACAATTCGTGATACCACCAGCTATTTTGATAATCATCCTGATTTATTGACACTTGCGGTAGATTGTGATGATGCAGGAAAAGATTTTTCCGATAAGTTATCTCAAGCTGGATTGCCTGTTTTCCTGGATTTCCCTGATAATGAAACTGGGAAAGAAAAAGTAGACTGGAATGATGTCCTTCGAGAAAAGAAATCAGACTTACATTTGATGCTTGAGACTGCAAAGGAGGCATTGGGGAATCAACCAGTAAGACAAACCTCTCAATGTTTAGAATTGTGATAACAAAATCAAGGTGTTTTAGCTAATATTAGAATGAAGGAGGATCGTATATGACCATTATTGAACGCTTAGAAGAAAAGGTCACTAGGCAAGAAAGTAAGGTAGCAAGAGAGACAGAAAAACTCGCTGCTTACAAAGAGCAACTGGAGACAGCGATGTTTGCGACGTTCAAAAGGCGTCAAAGCATTAGTCACATGAGTTTTGAAGAAGCTCTTGACCATGCCTTTGGTAAAGAAAGACAATTCGATGATTCTGAATTTAGAAAGGATGAAATGAGTGAATGACAAAAGATTGGAATTTTAATCAACCATTAGAGAGTAAATCAGAAAATCAAGAAGATCCAGATAAAATTGCGGCCTTATTTGGAAATCATCAAGGAGGTAATGATGTAAATTATGAAGCAGCTTTTCAAAAGCGAAAACAAACACCTGTGACAGAATCAAATCCTAGTTCTAAACCCAAAGTTACAGAGGTTAGAACAGGAAAAGAGACAGATATCACTACAAGTTATCAGCAACATCTTAAAAGACTGATTGCGGATAACAATAGTGATATTCAAAGTAGTCAAAAGAAAATTGAAGAGCTACATACGTTGATTGACACAAAGAATAAAGACAATAAGAAATTGCAGTCCATTTATGATGCGATTTCGGAATTACACTAAGCAGTCCTGATAGGCTGCTTTTTTTGAGAGGTTATAGATGTTTACAACATTTTTTAAGAAAAATCACGACAATAGTGACGTATTTAAAAAGCTGATTCATAGACTATCTGATATGTCTGTCCAAGATCTTGAAAAAATAGACCGACTGTTAGATATCATTTTCACTCCAGATCAAGAATCAGAACAACTAAAAACAGAATCAACTTTCAGAGAAGAAACTTTGGACGACACATTAAAGGAAGCTAAGAATCAACTTCATAAGGAACAATTGGAGAAGAATTTAGAGAGGTTTAGGAAAAATAGCCAATAATGCACCAAAATTGGTGCGTTATACTTTTTTATGCTATAATTGAATTATAAAAATAAAGGAGTTTGCCATGATTGGAAAGAACATAAAATCCTTACGTAAAACACATGACTTAACACAACCCGAATTTGCACGGATTGTAGGTATTTCACGAAATAGTCTGAGTCGTTATGAAAATGGAACGAGTTCAGTCTCTACGGAATTAATTGACATCATTTGTCAGAAGTTTAATGTATCTTATGTCGATATTGTAGGAGAAGATAAAATGCTTAATCCTGTTGAAGATTATGAATTGACTTTAAAAATTGAAATTGTGAAAGAAAGAGGTTCTAATCTATTATCTCGACTCTATCGCTATCAAGATAGTCAGGGAATTAGCATTGATGATGAATCTAATCCTTGGATTTTAATGAGTGATGATCTATCTGACTTGATTCATACAAATATCTATTTAGTAGAAACTTTTGATGAAATAGAGAGATATAGCGGTTATTTGGATGGAATTGAACGTATGTTAGAGATATCTGAAAAACGGATGGTAGCCTAATGGAAATCCAAGATTATACCGACAGTGAATTCAAACATGCTCTAGCACGGAATCTTCGCTCACTGACAAGAGGAAAAAAGTCCAGTAAGCAACCTATAGCGATTTTGCTTGGAGGGCAAAGTGGTGCTGGTAAGACTACAATTCATCGTATTAAACAGAAAGAATTTCAAGGAAATATTGTTATCATAGATGGCGATAGTTTTCGTTCTCAGCATCCACACTATTTAGAACTTCAGCAAGAATATGGCAAAGATAGCGTAGAATACACCAAAGATTTTGCAGGGAAAATGGTAGAGTCTTTAGTAACAGAATTGAGTCATTTGGGATACAATCTTTTGATTGAGGGAACTTTACGAACAATTGATGTTCCAAAGAGAACAGCACAACTATTGAAAAATGAGGGATATGAAGTACAATTAGCTTTAATCGCTACAAAGCCCGAATTGTCCTATCTGAGCACCCTTATCCGATATGAAGAACTATACGCTGTCAATCCAAATCAAGCACGCGCAACTCCAAAAGGACATCATGATTTCATTGTAAATCATCTAGTTGATAATACACGACAATTGGAAGAACTAGCTATCTTTGAAAGAATTCAAATTTATCAACGAGATAGAAGTTGTGTATATGATTCAGGAGAAAATACAACTTCAGCAACAACCGTTCTTCATGATTTACTATTTGGAGAATGGAATCAAGTGGAGAAAGAGATGCTTAAATCTGGAGAAGAAAGATTGAAAGATTTAACTAATCGAAATGGTTGTTAGATCTTGAGTTAAAAAATATAGTCTACTTATAACTTTTGTTAGTTGTTCAAGGTGGGTGAAAATTTTTAGAACCAAAAATGTACTGACACAAAAAGTTAAACAAATAATTTAGACAAAGGATTTAGTTCTATACTGCATAGGGCTAAGTTCTTTTCTACTTGCCTCCGTGAGCTGACCTGGTTTTCGCCCTTGTATCAAGCTACCAGTATGATTCGGATTATATGGGGGGGAGGTGATAGGTCTGTCTTTTCATCTTATCTGGTTGATAGGCTTGGCACATTTGCTGACAGTCATTCCCATGTATATGTTGAATTTTAGTTATTATAGATAGCTAAACCTTTTTTTGTCTTGTTTTTTAAAAAAACAAGACAAAAAAGGAATTTTTTATACCATTTTTCTTTTTTTCTTTATAAAAAAGTGATATAATAATGTTGAAATATCTAGGAGTTATCGAAAATGGCAATTAAATTGAGAGAACTGACAATTGAGCAAATAAAAAATGTAGATCATGGCAATATAAAGTTTTATGATAGTAATGGATACATTAATCTTTTGGGTATTTATGGTCAAAATGGGTCAGGTAAAACAACAGTAGTGGACGCTATGGATATTTTAAAAACTATTATGGCAGGAAAATCTATTCCTGAAGATAGTTTTGGGATTTTCAATACGAGTGAAGAGCGTCTGCCAAAGATTTGTATAGAAATTGAGTCTGAAAATAATCTTCTACTGAGGTATGAGGCTGAGTTTATTTCAGACGAATCTACAGTGGAACAGAATGTATATCTTGCACATGAAATAATATCTTATAAAGAATTTAGACCACGGACACAGTTCAAACGTTTATTTGAGTTTACAATTTTAGAACGAGATGAATCGGGTGAACTAGAAGGAAGCTTGAAGTCACGTTCCAAGTTTATAAGTAAGGATGCTATAGAAGTTTTAGCAGAGGCTGCACTAAGAGCTAAATCTTCTGTTCTTTTTTCCCAGGAATTTAAAAATCGATTAGAAAAGCAAGAAGGTAAAGAGATAGAAAAGAAAGCCTACCAGATTCTAGAAGAATTTTGTAGTCATATTCGAATTTATACCCAGCGGTATGCGAATTTGACAGGTATGGGAGCTATGCCTATCAATATTAACTATAAAAATGAGAATCATGCTTTCCAAGGTGGACTACCTGCAATCTTAAATAAAGGAGGTACTCCTATACCGCAAGAACTTCTTACTGTGTATGAAGACACCATTCGCTACATGAATGAAATTATTCCTGTTATTATTCCTGATTTAACCTTGAAGATGACCGTGGGAGATTCGACGATTGATTCACAAGAAAATCAATACTATAATGTAAACTTCCTTGCACAACGCAACGGAAAAACTTTTTCCTTAATTCATGAATCTGAAGGAATTAGAAAAATTATCAGTATGATTGGTTTTCTTATTGAAGTCTTCAATAAACCAGGACTTATTGCCTTTATTGATGAAATCGATTCAGGGATATTTGAATATTTATTAGGTGAATTGATGGAAATCTTCTCCAATGATGCCAGTGGACAATTGGTTTTCACTTCACATAATCTTAGAATTTTAGAAATGTTACCAACCCGCAAAATTCGTTTTTCAACGACAAATAGAGAAAATCGATATATCACTCTAAAGGGAGTGAAGATGACGAACAACCTTCGAGACCTATATTTACGTTCTATTCAAATTGGAGGAGCAGATGAAGAGCTTTATAAAGGGCAGAGTCAATCTAAAATGCGACGTGCTCTTAGAAAGGCAGGTAAGTATATCGGTGAGTAAAAAAGAAGAAAAGGTTTTCTTGATTTTTGTTGAAGGAAGTACGGATGCGGACTGCCTGGATTCAATTGTAGATGAATTTAAACAGAAATTAAATTTATCTGATATTACGATAGATATCCAAAATGGAGATATTTTTACTTCACGTGAAAATGAAAGGAAAAATGGAACTACGATTTTAAAAGACCAATTACTTAGTTATCTAAGCAAGAGCAAATTATCTGCCTCACAGATTGTTCATGTTGCTTTTGTAACAGATACTGATGGTGTATTTATAAATCCTAACGACTACAGCATTGATGCTAGTGTCAATGCTTTTAAATATGATTTGGTAAACAAAAAAATTCTCTTTGAAAATGCAGCTAAAAGAGATAGCGTTCAAAGAATTCGGCAAAAGAAAGTCAGAAAATTAGTATCTGTTATTAAGGAATTATCTGAAAGTTCATTGACAGTGAAGAAAAAGTCCGTTGCATATTCCGTTCATTTTAATTCTATTAATCTTGAACATGTGTTGTTTGATGAGATTTTACCTAGCGAATCCAAAACAGCAGCAGTAGATGGTTTATTGAATGATATAGATAATGATCCTTACCAGATGATTGCTATTTTTGAGAGAAAAGCTTTGGGGGAGAATTATATGGATTCTTGGCAACAGATACGTAGATTAGAGATGAATCAGGGTTATACGAATTTGCATATTCTGTTTCAAATATTAGATAGCTTTAGATAGCTTTGAAAAAAATATGGAAGTAGATTAATTTTGACTAGGAATTGAAGTAATTTAATCACTCATAAGAGATCAAATTTCAAGTTTAAGTAAGCCAGCAACAAGTCTTCTCTAGGTGACTTCTAGTTCAAACATTTTTAGGATAGTAATTAATCAAATTTTCAATGAAGTAGATATATTCCTTAGAAAACACATTATACAAGCGGTTGAATTAGTTCCATTATCTACCGTTATGGAACTAATTTGATGTTGTTTTAAGATGAGTTTTAGAGTCTGATTGACCGCCTCAGCGCTTTTATTTCGAATCAATGGGATGATTTGATGCCTGCTCTTTCGATCCGTTAAGACAAGCAAACAGTAGTTTTTCTCTCTTGTAAGTAGAACGGTATCAATCTCATAATGTTCATTCTCCAATCGCAGATTGATAGCTTCAGGACGCTGTTCGATAGATTTACCAGCGGATTTAAAGTTCGGACTAGCTTGTTTCTTGTTTGCTTTTCCTTTTCTAGGATAAAGCAGATCCTGTTTCGTTACCCCCCAATTTTCCATGATGAATCCAGTAGTAGATGGTAGAAATACCCATTTAAGGTGGGCGAAAATTTTTTAGAACCAAAAAACGCATAGTCTCAGGTGTTGAAAAAACTTGATACTATGCGTTTTCTTATGGGAAGATTTACTCCATTTTCTTCAGGAATTGAGATTTTGCCCAGCCTCAAAAGTTCAAATCAATCTCAATAACTCAGAAAAAAGAAGACTGACAAAATATGACTACTTTAAGACAAAACTATAATTTGCTATCAAACTCTAGCATATGGAGGAAGAAATCAAAATTAATGGATAGGTGATTACGGATATAAAGTTATAAGACTTGAAACTTTATTTCATAGACTTAATCACTCTTATCCTTCTTAAATTCATAGAGCTCTTCCAAGTAAAAATGAATTTTTTCTTTAATATATTTTAATGATTTATTATTAGTTATGTCTATAACACCAAACACACTATAGTGGTTTCGGTAAAGCTCATCATAATCAATCTGACTGCCTATGATGATGACTTCTGATTTTTTTGAACTAAATTGGATAGATTTTAAATAGAGTTTCATTTTTTTAGATGTTAGGGACCTTGATTTTATGATAAAATAAGTAGAAGATTTATATTTGTGGTTAATCTTATGCCCTTGTAGAATTTTTGTATTTTTGAATGTTTTTTTTAAGAAATAATATTTTAAATACAGAGATAAAATATAGCCAAATAAAGAGTAGTGTAAAATTTGAATTGCCTTCATAGCTTTCCTTTCATTAGAAATTAGTTTATCAAATGAAGAAAGATTAATATTATTGAGATACTAAAAAGTATCTATTTTATCATGAAATGTCTAAATTAAGAAAATTTTTACCATTTGAGATAGTATAGAAACCATTTGAGATTTTTATAATTTAATTTCCATCATTCTGATAAGATTAAACTGATAGAAGGAGGCTAAATATGAAAGACTACATTTTATATCAAGATAGAGCTATCGTAAAGGTACCACTCTCTAAAATTTATTATGTTACAACTCACCCAACAAAAGCTCATGCTGTTCTTTTTGTAACAGCCGAAGGGAATTTTGAAGCTTCAACCTCACTAGCTAAAATTGAAGAGGAAAGTTCAGAAGAACTTATTAGATGCCATAGAAAATTTCTTGTGAATAAACATAAAATAGCAGGATTTAATCATGAGACAAGAACGATTATGTTTATGGATGATAGAGTATCAGACATCGCTTGTTCTAGAAGACACTTTACAATATTAAAAAATCAGTGGAAAAATATATAGGAGTGAAGTAGTGAATATTTTTATACTAGAAGATAATTTTTTACAACAGACTAGAATTGAAAATATTGTCAAAAAAATTTTGGTGGATAATAAGATTGAGTATAGGCATTTTGAGGTTTATGGAAAACCTCAACAGCTTTTAGAGGACATTTCAGAGAGAGGAAGTCATCAATTATTTTTTCTTGATATTGAAATAAAAGATGATGACAAAAGAGGACTAGACGTTGCTAGAGAAATTAGAAAACTTGATTCCCAAGCAGCGATTGCTTTTGTAACATCACATTCTGAGTTTATGCCTGTATCTTTTGAATATTTAGTATCAGCTATTGATTTCATTGATAAAGAATTACCTGAACCATTATTTATCAAACGAATTGAAAATGTTATTTCAAGTGTTAGCGATAATCAAAGAAGAACAGTATCTGAGGACTCTTTTATATTTACAGGATCCAAAGCTCAAATTCAAGTCCCTTTTAAAGATTTATTGTATATTGAGACATCGTCAATAGCCCATAAGTTGACACTCTATTCAAAACGAGACATAGTTGAATTTTATGGACAATTGTCAGATATTCTTAAACAGGAACCACGTTTATTTCAATGTCATAGATCATTTATCGTAAATCCTTATAATATATCTTTAATTGATAAAGAAAATCGGTTAGTTCATTTTCAGAACGGGTCCTCTTGTATTGTCTCTAGATTAAAAATTCGTCCACTTATGAAAGCTATCGAAAGACTTCATGACTAAGGAGATTTAGATGATATTTTTTCTAAATATTATAGGTGTTTTTCTATTGTTATGTATCCATACTAAGGTTGTAGGTGAGAAATTAAATCTAAAAAAAGTAGTAATGTCCATTATTCTGTTCCATCTTTTATCATTCCTATTTATTGTTTTATTTAAATCAACTGAATTTTACTTTCTTGGGTCATTATTGATTTATCCTACTTTTTTTATCTTGTATACTTTGTCTATTGGTGAATTAAGAAGTAAGGTCTCTTTATTACTTTTTTACTCATTATTTCCACTTGGATTTTGGGATGTCATCAGAAATTTTTTAGGTTACTTTATAATTTCTAAGATTCCAATATTGTATAGACTATATGAAACTAATCTAGGAACAATGATTTTCTCTTTATTAGCTGAAATTATTGTGTTTTTTCTTATTAGTCTCTTTCGATATAATTTTAGTCATTTAAAAATAAAGAACTTGGATAGAAAGACAAAATTTATTTTAATTACTGCAGATATTTTAATGCTAGCCTATTTTATCTTACCATCTTATATAAACTACAGTGATAAAGTAAGTTGGGATAGAATGTTGGATTATAAAGAATTATGGACAGCAGTTTACTTTTTATTGTTTATTTGTTTTGTTAATCTCTTGGATAGAAGATTACTTCAAGAACTACAGGAGAAAGTCGTTCTACAAAAAGAAATTCAATTGCAAAATCTTAGTAATTATAGTCAACAAGTTGAGGGGCTGTATCAAGAAATTAGAAGCTTTAGACATGATTATGCTAATATTTTATCGAGCTTAAAAATAGGTATAGATCAAAAAGATATTAATCTGGTTTCTCAAGTTTATGATAGTGTTTTGAAAAATTCTGGTGAAAAATTAAAAGGCAAGCGTTTTGATGTAGCACATCTAAGAAATATCAATGATTTGGCGCTAAAGAGTTTACTATTATCTAAGTTATCGGAGGCCCAAAACTTATCTGTTCCAGTTTCCCTGGAGATTGGTGAACAGTTCTCTATAAAAAATATGGACCAAATAGACTTCTTAACAATTACTTCTATCTTGTTAGATAATGCTATAGAGTCCGCAGCAGAAGGAGGAATAGCAATTTGTTTTCTTGAAGATACAGAATGGAATAAATTAGTCATGATTGTAAAAAATTCTACTTTAGAAAGAGAGATAGAATTGAGAGATATATTCAAGCGTGACAATTCTTCAAAAGGAGAAGGTCGGGGTATAGGCTTGGCCAATGTTCGGAGAATTTTAAAATCTTATCCAAATGTATGTTTGAAAACTACAAGTAAAAATTATATCTTTACACAGATCTTGGAAATAGAACTTTAAAAGAGTCTGGTACAACAGTCTAACCTTAAATATAAAAAACGAACAAAACAAGTTATCTGACACTCAGAATTATGTTTTGTTCGCTTTTTTGTCTAATCTATCGATTTTAAAATTTCATAATAAAGAATTCCTAAAATCAAAATCTTTTTGTCCCATACTCTTTTGTTATGACTTTATATACATTTAAATGAGAAATAGTTATATGTTAGAAATTGGAGTTTTAAACATGTTTACTATACAAATCTCATACTATGAGAATACAATATGTTTCTGTATAAAATTATAAAATATATTAATTTATCAGTATTATTGTTATTGTTAAATATTTTACAATAATTACTATTGTAAATTTTATAAATTTTTCATCTGTACCTATAATATCTTATTTTAACGGTAGTTATTGATTGTTTTACAGATAATACAGGAATCCTTGTTCAAGCATTCCATGGGAATTACTTCCTCGTTCATTTGAACGATTTTACGTCCAGAGAACACTTGACGAGCATAAGTGAACAGGATCATCTTCATGAGTATAGCTTGATGGAAAGCAGGGCGACCATTGTGAGAGGTTTCTTCCAATAATATTTGGCTAGGGATGCTGTCCACAGAGAGGCTAATCATTCTAACTTTGTAAGTTGCTGAAATATCATAGGTAAGATTTACTTCCAAACTTAATTGATTTGCATTATAATCTTTATACATTGTCATGGTTTTCTAATTGTTTTTTTATTTAGAATATAAAACATAACATGAAAAAACGAGCATCTCCAAGTATGGAAATGCTTATTTTTTGATAGTTAGAAGTAGTTTTGGCCTAGGTTATCTATAGAGATTCCACGAGTTCTCACAACAGAGGTTTACCGATAAAAAACCACTACAGTTGACAATTATGAAATAATGTACAATGTTTTTTATTTTATCTTTTATAAAAGCTTTGACTAGTTAAAAAATCGGGAGTTTCTGTTCATCTTAATTATAAGGTTATCAAAATCCTTCCAGAGGTTTCCTCCATAAATCTTTAACAGGTCTTCAGAAGTTATTGTTGGAAATTTTTTTAGAGATATTTGTTTTTTGTCCATTATTTAGACCTCCTTCGTTTATATCCTAATTATAAATAAAAGATTTAAAAAAATTTTTTGAAAATCCCAAAAGGTACCTATATAATCATAAAGTGTTATCTATAAGTGATTGAGGATTTTATCTTTATAGTAATCGAAGTAAGTTTTTCTATCAATGATACTCGTTACTTGGCCTTGTAAACCATATTGTATGATGTTACTGTCTTTATCTGGTAGTTGGGCTAGTGCAGTCACTTTAAAAAGATTTCCTTGTTCAGTTTTTGTTGCTGTTCTATCAATAGAATTTATTTTCCCAATTATTGTGATGCTTTGATTTCCGATTTTTTCTAGTTTAAGACGTGCGACCTGGTCTTCTTTAAGTAAAGGGACATACTCAGAAGTGACATAGTAAGTAATAAGTACCTCTTTAGTTTCTTGAATATTGGGGTAAATTTGGGCGATTTCACTACCGTTTGGAATTAGAGTTTTTCCATCAAATTCACTATTTAAATGAATGATTCCTGTACCTGGGGATTTAATAGTGTTGTGTTCAAAGTTAACATTTGCTTGCCCAAGTTGAGCTGTTAGCTCTGTGATTTGTGTTTCAACAGTTGTCAGCTGTTGAGATGCCGATTGTAGAAATTGGGTTCGTAGGACTTCTACTTTGGTTCCTAAACTACTATCGTAAGTCGCAACACTTCCTGTACCTGCTCGTTGAATATTAAGACTAGCGATAGAGGATTTTAGACTTGAGATACTCTGATTAATTTGAGAAAGATATTGATCATCTAATCCTTGCTGAGATTGTTGCTGGGATTGGACTAAGTAGGAATTTAAAGTAGCTTTGTGTGGATTGCTAGCCGACAAACTCGAACTTTTATTAGTGATAGCTTGACTAAGTTCCTCATACTCTGCTATTTGTTTGTAGATATTATTGATTTGTTTCTCTATAGCAGTGGCGGTATTTCCTGCTAAAGCTAGTTGATTATTAACCTCTGCATTGGTTTTAGAGATACCTAACTCTATATCTTGAGATTGTGTGATAAAGTTGTTAAAGGTATTAATATAACCGAACTCATCTTCTCCTGTAAAGAGGTTATTTCCTTGTGACAGGCTTGCTTTTAGAGTCTCGATTCCAGTTTTTTGCCGATTTAGAGTAGCTAGCTGTTTTTCAAGAGCTTGTTTTTGGGATTTCTCCATTGTTTCAGCGTATTTGATAACGACGTCATCTTTTTTGACCAATTGGTTATTGGACAGATTATTAGTTGTTATGGTGTTATTGCTAGTTGATTGAATTGAAGCGATGACTTGAGTTGGTGTAATCTCTCCTCTCGATGTGACGGTGACTTCTTTTTGGGCAAATAGAGAGAAGATAATCAAGAAACTTAGTAATAGGACTAATGGGACAATTAAGAGTGTCGCAAAATTATGGTAGCGGCGCTGATAAAATTCTGCACTTTTAAATAGCTTTGGGTTCATGATAAGTCTCCTTATTTGCTAAATAGATAATGATAGAAACCTTGTTTGGTCATCAATTCTTGATGAGAACCAGTCTCTATAACTTTCCCTTGGTTAAGGACAATGACTTGATTAGTTCGTTCAGATATACTAAGACGATGGGCAACAAAGATGATGGTCTTGTCAGTCATGGCCATCAAATTTTCAATAACCTTTTTTTCAGTTAAAACATCAAGTCCGCTGGTTGCTTCATCAAGAATAAGAACATGAGCTTTAGTCAGTAAGGCTCTAGCCAAAGCAATCCGTTGTTTTTGACCACCTGATAATCCAGCTCCATCTGATAGTTCTGTTTGGTATCCCATAGGCATTTGTTCGATGTCTTGGCGAATTTCTGCTATCTCACAGGCTTTGATAATATCTTCTTGACTAATCATTTGATTAGCTCCCAAGGTCAGGTTTTCTAAGATTGATCCACTAAAAATATAAGCTTGTTGAGGTAGGTAGTTGATGTGTTGTCGAAGAACCTTTTTATCAATCATTTTGAGATCATTGTTGTTCATAGTGATTCGTCCCTTGTAAGGTTCAAAGAAGTTGACAATCATTTTAGCCAAGGTCGTTTTCCCTGATCCGCTAATTCCCACTATACTGACCTTATCACCTTGTTTGATTGTTAGATTTATGTTATTTAGGGTGTCGCGTCCAAAACCATATTTATATGAAATGTCTTCAAAACAAATATCACCAGCCAGAAACTGTGTATCGGTTAAGGTCTGAGTGTTTTTGAACTCAGATTCGACTAAGTAAACTTCATTAAGACGATTGTTGGCTACCTTTGCAGACTGAAGTTTTGTTTGGAGGTTAATGATATTTTCCAAGGGATTAGTAAAGTAAGATAAGAGTGTGTTAAACGTAATCAATTGTCCAATGGAAATTTTACCTGTCATAACTATCTGAGCACCAAACCACAAAATAACAATATTCAGTATGAGTTGAGCTCCTTGTTTAAGGCTGCTCTGTAGGATAGAATATTTACTGAGTTTGAAAGATTTGTCCAAATAATCCACAAACTCGCTATCAATCTTCTGGTATCGAGTTTCTTCACTAGTTAGGGATTTGATGGTTTCTATACCATTGATATCTTCAATAATAGCAGAGCTTACCATGGAATTGCTCTGCATGACATCATTATTCATCTTTTCAAAGGGCTTCATAAAAGCAAAAATAATGATGATGTAAATAGGAACTGAAATCAGTGAGAGAAGGAAGAGGTTGGTGTTTTGTACCAAGAGTACACTACCAATAATGATCAAGATAGAGACATCAAGAAAGAGTGACAAAATCGTCGAAGCTAGAGCATCAATGATTGAATTGGCATCTGTAAAACGAGAGATGACCTCACCAGTTCGCCGTGTCGCAAAGAAAGACATGGGGAGTTCAAAAATGTGGCGAATGTAAGAAAGAATAACATCAATACTTAATCGTTGACTAAGTACGGTTAAAAGGTAATCTCGTGAGAAACTCATCATCTGTTGCAGGATATAGGTGATAATCAGGCCAATGGAGATAATACCTAGGGTTGATTTCATCTGATTAGGGATGTATTCATCTAAAATTCCTTGAAGGTAGTAAGAGCCACCGATATTGATAAGGGTCACCAAGAGACTAGCTAACACGATATAAAAAATAAGTGAGCGTTGCCTGAAAATTAAGGGGAGAAAGCTCATCAATCCATTTTTTTTATCCTTATGAGGTTTATAGCTGGGAGCTGGAGCCAGAAAGATAGCTACACCTGTCCATTCAGAAGCAAATCTCTCCTTGGTCATTTTTGTTACTTTGACAGTAGGGTCAGAATCACCAATGATAAGATGGTCTTTTATATTTTTATAGACAACGTAGTAGTGTTGTAGTTTACCCTCTTTATTAACATGAACGATAAAAGGATATGGTATGTCTTCCATTTCAAAGAGGCTCATATCCGCTTGGATGGCTCTTGTTTCAAAACTCATTTCTTTGGCTGCTTTGACGATACCAAGAGCGGTCGTTCCTTCTTTATTTGTTTTAGCTAGTTCTCGCAAATGAGCTAAGGAATAGTCAGAACCATAAAACTTTGAAATAGACGCTAAAGCGGCGACTCCACAGTCCCTAGCGTCGATTTGAGGGACAAAGGTCCGTTTGTAAGATGTCATTTTTCAAATCCTTTCTTGTTATTTACAAGACTATTATGACAAAAAATAGGTAGAAAAAGTGCTCAAATCTTAAATGGAGCATATAATATCTTGAATGGTATTTTGGGGTTTGAAAATTAGTTAACACCATTTTGTTAACGGCATATTTTTAATCATAAATGGTTACAAATCATGAAAAAATACGTTTCGTGATGAAAATCGTACATTTAAAGACTTCGCGAAAAAACCAGTCTTTATTCTGATATACTAAAAATGTCAAGATTGCAATCCGACAAAAATAATAAAAATTAATATGGAGGTATTCCTCATGGAAACAAAGACACCGATTCAATTTAATATTTTGAATACCGAAATGCTGGCTAGCATTGAGGGAGGAACAGTTAGTGCAGGGGAAGTTGCTCGGGCGACAGGAATTTGCACATTAGCAGGAGCAGCGATTGGTAGTTTGGTTGCACCAGGAGCTGGAACTTGGGCTGGAGGTATTTTAGGAGCACAATATTGCACAGGTATATGGGCTCTCGCTAGATCTTTATAGAAAAGGGGGTAGTTAATGAAAAGTGGGGAATTTAGGCTAATTTTAGCTCTTTTTACGTCTTTTTTTATAATAGGTGCGCTTGGAATAGTTCTAAATGTTACAATAAGCGAAGTTTTAGTTCTTTCTGTAGGTAGTGTGTTTTTTGAGTTGCTGATTCACTTATTAACGCATAATAAGAAGAGAGGAAACATTAGTTCTGAACTATGCTTTAATCGATACAAGCAATTTATTAAAAAGATTTCAGCACCTACTTTTTTTCTATTACTACTATCAATTATCTTTGTTGTTATAGATGGCTATAAGTCATTTTCTGTATTATTTTATACTCATATATTTGTAGTATTATTCACAGTAGGATACATTATTTGCTCAAATAATATCGAATTACATATTTCAAAAAAGAAATGAGGTTACGTATGAATAAATTAAATATTCACTTTATGGAGTTAAAAAATGAAGAATTGTCCTGTGTTTTAGGTGGAGGACAACGTGAGGGAGAGGCTGTTCTTGCGGGGGCGGCAGGTGCTGTAGAAGCGGCGATGTCTTGTGCTCCTGCTGGTCCGTATGTCATTGCAGCATGCGCTGTTGGTGGAGCAATCTATGGTGGATTTTGGGGTTATGTATTCGGTTCATAAATAGAATTCTTGTGCGGGAAGAATATTTGTTTTGCATTGATTAGAATTGATTGATATTTTGTCTTCAAAATAAAATGCTACCAAACTTAATATTTGAATGTGTGTACTGGCCCCCAAAAGTTAGATTTTTCTGTCTAACTTTGGGGGTCAGTACAGTGTTAGCGTTTTACTTACAGTATATAATAATAAATTATTTTGAGACGTAGTAGTAAAGTGATTGAGCTATAGATATGATGAGGATGGAAATATGGAGAATGTTATAATGAATGTAGTTAATCATCTCTTGCTAAAGATTGAATGGATAGTAAGTAATATCTTTATAAAAATGAGCATACTTTGGATGCTTATTTGGTTTCTATACTATTTAAAGAGTGATTTAGCAATGTATTTCTTATTTTTTGGAAATGGCTTTTTATTATTGCTAATAATTTTTCGATTTGCACTGTATCAAATTAAACTAGTAATGCAGAATGATATTAAGTAATTGTGTCTAGATCATATTTTGGGGAATCAGATTATAATCATTCTGGACGTTTTCAAGACTTTTTGGGATTTGTATAATAGAACTTGGTGAAGCTATCATAGCCTTTTGTGAAGGAACTGGATCTTTTTTCTACGATATAGAAAGTTGAGGTTCAAATGAAGCGTTATTTGATATGCGTAATTAGTTTTATAATGACGGTTTTAGTCCTAAAAATTTTATTCGAATCAAATACTATTATTCATAAGTTTATTGCTATATTAGGTATTACTATGTATTACAGAGGTATTTTTAGAGAGTATAAAAAATATTCAAATCATTTCAGATTTTTAAATTTTATAATATTTGTATTTTTTTGACACAATAAAATTATCAAGTACTAGGAGGTATTCCATATGGATGGTATGCACCATTTAGATATATTTCAGATAACATTATTTGTAGGGATGGTTATCGATATACGCAATCGAATTGGAACTTTGGTAATTGTTAAATTAATGTTGAATCTGTAGTAAATGGTGTTGTATCACAAATGG
Source organism: Streptococcus bouchesdurhonensis (assembly GCF_948472335.1). Next base: position 207,715 of record NZ_CAOKTW010000001.1, read on the forward strand.
CTATGGCAATAGCAGGAGCAGGTGGGAACAGACCTAGATAATAATAAGAGGGTATAGAGGATGATTCATGAATAAAAAAACAGAAGAAATTCTCAACAAGGTTTATAATTTGATTTTAGATCCAGAGATTCGTCAAAACGAACGAGATATTTTATTACATTATAAAACTCGATTAGAGAATACAAAAAATGAGCAGAGAGTTGTCATGGAGTTGGCAGAAGCTCTTCGCCAACAAGCTGTTAGTAGTATTCATAGTCATAAATCATTGAGTCCAAAGACTGCAACATTTTATAAAGAAATTGCAGCATATGGACAATTGAGTAAAAATCTAGCTCAAGGATTAATTTCTTTGGGGATAACGATATAAGGAAAAATGAGTATAATAAACTCATCTAGCTTTTAACAAGATGAAACAATTCATATAAATATTCATGATGAATACAATGGTGAAACAATAGGTATTATGATGTATTACAGAGATGTTTTTAGAGAATATAAAAGATATTAAAATCATTTCAAATTAGTTAAATTTCATAATCTTAATTTAACTAATTTGTACAACATAATAATCAAAGAGGCTGGGAAAAGTCTTTAAAATCAGAAAAACGCATATTATCAGGTATTGAATCTTGATATTATGCGTTTTATTGTAGTGAGATTCACATTATTTTTCCTAAAAATGAGTTTTTGACTAGCCTAATTTTTTGGGTACGACGAGCAGGTCAAGTATCTCATCTGAGGTATAAGTTCTCCGTGAGCACCCGCTACTGGTGGGCTTAATAGTTACTCGTAAGCAGGATAATCATGAGGTAGTAGGAAGAGGAAGGGATAGTAGATGAGGGATTTCAGAACTCTAAAGTTCAAATAGGTATATGTAAATCACGGGAGTAATGAGGAACGATGTACAACTTATATATTGAGGTGAGATTCTGATGATAGCTGAAAGCATAGTAACAACGAAACATGAGAAGTCAGTCAATCCTATAGTAGTCAGGATGATTCTATAATGGAAGTGGAGCGAAAGGGTGGGTACACAATTGAAAGTAGAATTGTCTGTTTTTATTATTTGTTTGGTAGGATGGTAGTATGTGGCTATTGTTCATAAAATATTGGACACACAAATAGAACGCTTATGTAGCCTGAGAGAGGAGGTAGTTAAGAAATCTTTGTAACAAATAAATATGATTGTGTTAATCATTATTTTGAAAGCAAATGATGTTTCTATTCTGCAGAGCGAAAAAAACCATTTCAGTATAATATAGCTACCTTTTAGGATTTGCTTAAAAATTTAGTTTTAAAATGTGTAAAATAAAAATATCAATCAAAAAGGAGCCACATTATGAAGAAGTATTTATTACAATCTTTATTAGTTAGTACCGTAGCGTTAGTTACCATTAGTCCGAATCTTGTTTTGGCTGAAAGTGCTGAAACAAAATTTTCTGATACAGTGCCATCAGCTTTAAATTTAGAACCAGCTGTTACAGAAACCACTGGAGAATCTTTAACTGAACAAAAGTCTAGCGATAGAGAAAATGAAAGTAACGTTCAGCAATCTACGAAAGAAATTATTAAGAAAGAAACTGAAGATATGAAATCAGATACATCTGAAGAATACGCTTCAAATGTATCTGATTTTAATAAAATTAGTATTGCTGAAGTTCGTCAGATATTCACTTCAGAAGATTCGGAACATACTTTATATTTTGGAAGAGGGACATGTTATCATTGTCGTGAATTTTCTGGAGTATTGAAAGAGTTTAATATGCTGATTGATAAAAAGTTAGAATATTACGATATAGATGGTGAGGATTTTGATGATTCTGCTAAAGAGTTCATTTTTAAAACAATCGGTATTCCTGGAACGCCAACAATTATTTATTTTAAAAATGGTAAAACTATTTCTGGTTGGGTTGGTGGAGGAATAACTGCACAACAACTTTACGATTATCTCTATTTTGGAAAAACTGATGAGAAGCCGAAAAGAGAATTTGAAAATGATAATAAAAATATTATAAATCCAGAGAATTCAATGCAAACTATGGATATTAAAGAGGATACAGTTAAAAATAAAACAATTACAAATCAAATCCCTAAAGATATTCCACTATCTGACGAAAATTTACAGAAAAAGATTGTAGTTAAATCACAAGATACTTTTGGAAAGACTATTGAAAATATAGAGGATAATTCTAAAGATAGTGTGGTTGGTGTTAAAAATCAGGAGAATCCTGAACTACTTTACAGTAAATTTAATGAATATAAATCAGATTTTATAGCATCAACTAATTTTAAAAAAATAGAATCGGAAGTAAAAAATTTACCCCAAACAGGAGAAGAACAATCGATTAACTTTGTTCGTTTAGGAATCGCCTTATTTATTACTGGAATTTTTATAATAAGTAGTCATTTAAATACTAAAAATGAAGTATAAGATCATAAAAGTATAGTAACCTACTGGAAATAGATCACATTAGATATTTATGAGAAACAATGTAGATAATCTTTTTACCAAATTTTCAAAATAAAATAAGTAAATAAATTGAGAAATTTACCTAAGTAGGAAATAGATTTCTCAATTTATTTTATTATGGGAGGATTTGATTCGCTTTTACAGTAACTAAGTTCATTTATCAATCTCTTTTTATTATATTTAAGAATATTTGAAGACAGCATTTTAGAAAACAATTATGGAGTTTTAATACGGAATATAGTATAAATGCTGATTCAAAGTGAGGTTTTGTATGTTTGTTGCTTTTGTTGAGTATAAGATTTATTAACTAAAGTAGAACTACAAAAATTAATTTTAGATGAACTGAACTGTAGACTTTGGAAATGTCTCTTACTCGATTTCAGAATGAATTACTGATACGGGGTTAAAAGAACTAAGTATTTCTTTTTGTTTTGAATGAGATACGTGAGTATAGATTTGTGTGATTGATATAGAACTATGTCCAAGAATTTGTTGAATATATCGAATATCTACATCACTATCTAGAAGCATTGTGGCAAAGCTATGTCTAAACATATGCGGTGTAATAGTTCTAGAAAAGTTATTTTGTTCAACAATTCTCTTTATTACTAAACGTACACTTTGCTCTGACAACGGTTTAAGTGCATGTTTCCCTGGGAACAAGAAATCATTTGATTCATTTCTTGTTTTATTTATATATGTTTCTAATAAATTGAATGTTTTTTGATCTCCTAAAAATAGGATACGTTCTTTCTTACCCTTTCCTATAATATGGAGTGTCTTATTGGACAGATTAATGTCTTTGAGATGAATGTGGCAAAGTTCAGAAATTCTAATCCCTGTTGAAAGTAAAAGTGAAATAATTAGTAGATTTCTTTCAGCGTGTTGTTTTTGATAGTCAGTTTTAGATACAATTACTTTCTGTTCTAAATATATAAAAATGCTTTTCAGAATGTCATACGGAATCGTTTTAGGCAATACTTTTTCAGTTCTAAATTGAAAGCGCAATTGATTGAAGGGATTCTCTTCAATTATGTTCTGGTATTTTAGATAGTTATAAAACACCTTCATACAAGCAATTTTTCTTCTTAATGTATTCGTTTTTATATTAGATCGTGTCAACTGTTCTATATAGGATTCGACATTATCATAGTCTGAGTTATAAAATTGCATAAGATCATTCTTATAAGCGCGAATCGTGTGTGAACTCAAACGCTTATGAGTTTTGCAATAATCTAAGTAAGTAGAAATAAGTTTATAATCCATAAAAATCTCCTTTATCAATAATCATGCTATTATAAACCTATTTGAGTGCTTTGTATAGTGATAATAAATAGTTATCGGTAGGAGATAGCGAATATGACAAATAAAAAAATAAGAGTATTTTTAAGCAGACCTAATCCATTTACAGAGAATCAAAATTTATTTATTAAAGAATTGATTAAATTTTTAAGACGACACAATATTGAATGTGTAACATTACAAGCTGCTGAGTATACTCCTTACGAAGTCATGAATTCGTTGAGTGAGATGATACAAAGGAGTTACGGAATTATAATTGTTGCATTTGGTCAGACATTTATTTCTAGTGGAACTAGAAAAATGGGAGCTGAGGATAATCCAGACTTCTTTGCATCCAAAGAGACCCACTTAAAGAATAAGTGGGTTACAAGTGTTTATTGTCATATTGAAGGGATTTTAGCGCTAACTTATAATCTTCCAATGCTATCTATTCCTCAAGAAAATTTAACTGAAGAAGGGATTTTAAAGAAGGGAGAATATTCTATAACATCACCTGAATTTTCATTAGAAACAAAAGAAAATATATTAATGTACTTGAAATCAGAAGGGTTTCAAAAAAGTTTTCATGCATGGAAAAACCTTCTTGATGATAAGTATAACTTTATCAAAGGAGGGGAAATAAACTATTAATTACCATTTACAATTGCAGTTTTAATCCTCTGGAGATCCTCACTTAACACAATACTACCTTCATTAATTGTTTTTTTCTGTCGTTCAGTTAAACCCTCAATATCATTAATAGGTTTTGAAAGAAGTCCTGAAATCAGCATTAGATCCTCTTGATTGGAAAGAAACCAAATGTCGTCATATTCACTAGATTTACGATGTATTTTTTCTAAAGATCCTAAAATAGTTTTTGCTGTATAAACAGATGTATAGTAGAACTCCTTTAAAACTTCAACATCTTTCTCAACTAAGGCTATTTTTAACAGGTTAGCACAGTAATTTCTTGCACAATAAATATTTCTATCTTCAAAATTCATGCCTAACCTATAGTAATTAATTGCAGACATTAAATCACTCCTATTCTTTGTAATATAAAATATACGTAAGAAAATAGCTCCATAAATACCTAATAACTTATGATACGTTGTGGTATTTATATCTATATATTTACTAATCTTTTGCTGTGCCATTTTTAAATTTGCTATCGAAGATTCATTTTTCTTATAGGATGATAGTAAATAGCCTGCCAAAATTTCTTCATCAATAAATCCACTTTCTAAAATTTGCTGAAATATTTCTTCTGCCTCATGATACTTTTCTAAATTCTTGAGTTCCGTGGCTTGATCATAAAGTTCAGCTATTGACTTGTCTAATGCTTCTTCACTTTGAATTTCAGTTTTATCGATTAAATCGTTAATTATTACACGGTATAAATCAGATTCAAAGGCTGGACTATCAGTAAATGTCTCATCTGACTTTATAGCGGAATCAATATAGTCAGAAAGCAGTTTTTGTATCTTGTTAACTTCATCCACTTCGTTTAACTTATCAGAATCATATCTGATTTGAGGTAAGTGTGCAATATCAAAAAAGCTAATCTTAGCTGTGTGATGATCACACATTATAATGGTTGATTTAGGTTTCATAGCATGACGTAGACCTAACTCATAGATAGCATTTTGGTTTAAAGTAGTAATATCTGCAATTACAATATCTGCTTTTAATATGCCTTCGATAAATGTTTTCGTTATACTCTGTGTACTGAAAACTTCATCAGCTCTAAAGTGGTTTTTACCATGAACAGAAACTAATTCTTTTTCTAAAATTGTTGGCTTAATTAAATTATTATAGACTTGATTCAAGTCCACTTCTATATTTGTATTAGGAATTTTTTTAGTATTAAACCCCATAACTACAAAACAACTGGTCATTTCTCAACTTTCCTCCCGATAACTATTTATTATCACTAGTATACCATAAATTCATCTTCAGTAGCTTGAATTGTATAATGAATTTTTACTTAACATTAAATAGCAAACTATGATATTGGTCAACTATAGCTTAAAACACCGTTTTGAAATTATATCTAATACTTTTGAGTCAATTACAAACTTACAACAACGAGATATTTATATAGTCTGAAGAAAATAAGTACAAATTTTTTAGAAAATCGAGATTTCATAGGATTAGCACGAAAAATTTCAATTTTAGAACTATATCCTCTAATGATTTTGAATCAGTCTTTTTTAAAATTCTAAATGATATGATAGTATTTTCAAGTAAAAAGAAATTGCCCTGATTGGAGACCATATCAAATCTTTACGAAAGACACATGACATGACACAACCAGAATTTTCATGAATTGGGGGTATTTCACGTAATAGCCTTAGTAGTTACTAGAACGGTAAAAGTCCACTTTCAACTGAGCTGATAGATGCTATTTACTAGAAGTTCAACGTATCCTATGTCGATATTGTGGGGAAAGAAGAAATGTTGAATCCAGTTGAAGATTATGAATTGACTTTAAAAATGGAGATTGTCAAAAAATGTGGAACAAAGTCTCCTATCTTGTCTCTATCGTTATCAAGACATTCCCTTTGATGATGAGAGAAATGATGAGTGTAGACTTGTCTGCTATTGTGAATACCAACATTTATCTGTTGACTACTTTAGAAGAGCTGGAGCATTACAGAGACTACTTGAATGGTATTTAGAGCATACTAGAAAACACCAGAAAATCAAATAGTAGCTTTATGAGTTTTTATGATATAGTGAGGAGGAGTTTGCCCGTGCCTTAGCTTACAATATTCACACACTGACGAGAGGAAAGAAAATGAGACAAAATCCAGTAGTTTTCTTTCTTAGCGAACTAGAAAGAAAACTATCCATTGTATCAAGCTCAAAGAGTTTCAGGGCAATAGAATCATTATTGATGGTGATAGTTTTCGAGCGCAGCACCCACTATTCATCAAAGAGAGCTTCTCCAAGACCAGTAGAAAGATTAACATCATAGAACACTTCTACAGGAAAACGTGTCACAACCTTATCATGTGGTTGTTGTGTTTGAAGTAATTCCCCTGAGTACTCATTAACCTTATCTTAATTTTTTGAAGAAAACTGAAGATAGAGGGTATAATCCTGTATTCCGATTCAAAATAGATTGTTGGAACATCAGGTGTTTTTGCAAGAGTAGAAAGATTTTTTTGATTTGGAACGGATTCCCTCATTTCCCACTTGTTGTATGAACCTCCATTGATTTTTAATAGATTAGAGAGTTCAGATTGGATATTCTACGTTCTTTAAGATGAATACTAGAAAACATAAGATAAAACTCCAGTTACTTTATTATGCAACAATTATGTCAAAAATTTTTCAAGATGTAAGGAAGAGATATATTTAAGGAGTTATGGGTTGTTAAAGGTAGTGATTAAGTACAATTTATCACTAGTGTGATATAATTTTATTGAGCATGTTATGCTAATCAATGTTAGGAGATATGTATGATTTCTAGGATAATTTTACAAAATTTTAAACGTTATAAAAGAGTTGATTTTACTTGTAACTCAGAAGTTAACATTTTCGTTGGAGAGAATGGTGCAGGAAAGTCGACCTTATTGTATGCAGTTGGATTAGTGCTGAGTGGAAGTCATAGTCAGATTGAGAGAAGTAGTTTGGCTAGTATCATTAATCAAGAAGCGATTTTAGATTTTATGGGAACAAAGGATATCAATCAGCTCCCTGAGGTCTTTGTCGAAATTTATTTTGATGAATTATGTGATGAAATTTCCTCTAACTTCAATATTGAAGGAAAGCATAACTCTCAAAAAATCAAAGCTTTTGGACTTTCATTAAAAATAATTCCCAATCAAGATTATATATCTGAAATTACTTCTGTCTTAAATGATAGTAACTGGACAGTCTTTCCATTTGAGTTCTATAGAGTTGAATTTTTGACATTTTCAGGGAAACCCTACTCCTCGTATAATAAACCGTATAAGTTCCTACACTCAATAATAAATACAAGTCTTATTGATACACAACAAGAAATTCAAAAACGTATCCATGAGGTGTATTTAGAAAATATATCAGCTGAAAATAGAGCAAAAGTTAATCATCAATACAGGATAAATTCATTTAAATTTTTAGAGACTTTAAGGAAAGATGAATTGATGAAGGAGAATGCTTCAGAATTCCAACTTCATTTTGACGAATCAGAAAATTCATTTAGAAATTCAGTATCAGCTGTAAAAAATGGTGTAGATATAAAAAATTTAGGGCAGGGTGAAAAGGTATTGTTAGGGGTAGAGAATGTATATAGCCATCTCAAGGAAACTGTTAAAATACTACTTATTGAAGAGCCTGAAAATCATTTGAGTTTCCAAAATCTCCAGAAATTAGTTAATATGTTTAATTCAAATACTGGAGTTCAAGTCTTTATTGGAACACATTCAAATATGATTGCTTCAAGATTAGGGGTAGATAATCTGCATTTCTTAGATAATGGTCAGATATCTAAACTTGAAAGACTAAATAGAGATACAATACGATTTTTCCAAAAATCTACTAATCAGAATTTATTAAATTTTTCTCTCGGTAAGAAGATTATGCTTGTTGAAGGGAATGCGGAATATATTTTAATGGAAAAATTTTTTGAAATGATTCATTCCAAAAGGCCTGAGGATCTTAATGTATCAATTATCTCTGTAGATGGATTAAGCTTTGAAAGGTATTTAGAAATTGCAACCAACTTTACTGATAAAAAAGTAGCAGTTATAACGGATAACGATCGTGATTATGCAAGAAATGTACAGTCAAAGTATAGTTATTATCAACAATTCCAGAATATAAAAGTTTTCTCTGATTTAGATAATGCTAATCGAACATTTGAATTATGTATTTTTAATAATAACAAGGATTTGTTAGATTCTTTTGGTTTAACTAAATCTAAAGATTTATTAGGATATATGCTTAGGGAGAAGACTGAATTTGCATTGCGATTACTAGAAAAAATGGAAACTGATTATAGAAGTGACGAATTTATTATACCTGATTACATTGAAGAGGCGATTGAATGGATAATAAAAGATTAATTCATGCCGTTGCTGGAAGTGGCAAAACAACTAAAATAATTGAAAGTATTAATCCTCAAAAAAGAAATCTTATACTTACGTATACAGAGACGAACCAGAATACAATCAGAGAAAAGTTGATTGACAAATTTGGCTTTATCCCTGAGCCTACTTTTATTTTTGGTGTCTTTGAGTTTCTATATAGTTTTTGCTTAGTGCCATATTTAGGGAAACGACCAAAAGGAATAAACTTTGATTATGAACCTCAAGGGAAATTTGATAACACTACTATAGATAATACTGGAAGAATTGTTCAGAATCAACTTTCTAAATCTCTATTAAGGGGTTCATTAATTTATAAGAGGAAAGAGATTAGATTTGATAATTCATATTTGGATAGAATTGATAAATTTTTTGATTGTATTTATGTAGATGAGTGTCAGGATTTTGAGTCAGATGATTTTGATTGGCTTTTAAGTTTAAGTGATCTTAATGCAGAAGTATTTTTATTTGGAGATTTTTATCAAAAAACCTTTAGTACTTCAAGGCGAGGTAATAAAGGAAAAGGGATCCATTCGAGTTTTGAGAATTGGTTAAAAGTTATTTCTGATTCAGGATATGAAATTGATTTATCGAGTTTGTCAAAAAGTTATCGTTGTCCCAAAATAGTTTGTGACTTTATTGTTGATAATTTAGCTATTGAAATTTTATCACAGCGAGAAGAAAAGCTTTCTTCCAAAATTACTCTTATCAATTCACAGAAAAAAATAGAATCAATAATGACAGATGACAATATTATGAAACTTTTTTATCAAAAATTTTATGATTATGATTGCAAGAGTCAGAATTGGGGGGATAGTAAAGGCTCTGAATATGACAATGTTTGTGTAGTATTAAATCCAACATCATACAAATTATTCGTAGCTGATCGCTTGAATGAACTTTCTTCACAAACCAAAAGTAAATTTTATGTTGCGTGTACACGTACGAGGGGAAACCTATATTTTGTAAATCAAAAAGATATCATAGATTATAAGAAGATAAAGTAAAGGAAATATTATGACAGAACAGTTTTTAAACATACCATTTGTAAGTTATTTTTTAACTACAAATAATCATGGTATTCCCAATTTTATAAAAAGAGATACATTTTCCTATCGTTTCAATAGAAATATTGCAAGACATACTCAATCAAGATATATAGTTGCTCATTTTCCTAAAAATCTTAAAGAGTTAATTATCCCTTGGCCTCTATCTTCATTTGTTGAAGAACAAAATTATATTACGGAATATATAAACATAGAGCTGTTAATTAAGAATACAGAGGGTATTATAGATATAATTAAACAAACTCCTTTAGGCTGCGTTTTCATTCCTGAAGAATTAAAAGACTGTCCTATTATTGAACAAATCCAAGAAACAACACTACCTGTGATTTTTTTAACAGATGGAGTAGATATTCCTATTAGCAAACTACAATTGATTGTTGAAAAAAATACCAATAATGCTAGTAAGATGTTAGCTCAGAAAGTTACAATCTCTGATAAAACTAAAATTGAGGCAGTCAGTATACCTTCTAAAAACTATTTGAGACCTTTAGAGATTGCAATTAATCGTAATAGAGGTTTATACTTATCTATATATGAAAATATGCAAGAACCAAAGCCTTTCATATATGGTGAAAGTAAAGAAAAATTTGAAGAAGATGCTATAAATGATATAAAATTCTTTTTAAAGCTCCTGATTACAGAAAAATATATTCTACATCTTGCAAAATTTGAAAAGGGAAGAGATTCTCTCGTTGATATAATAAATATTTGGGATAATTCAATTAATACAGACAACCTATATTTAGATATTTTAGAAAAATATTTTTTGGATTTATCAGATTATTTTTTTAAGAGATTTGATGAAATATCTTATCGAACAGATATGGTTTTTGTTTTGCCGATGGTAAATAAAACAAGTGTTGATTTGGTAAATAGAGACTTTCAGTTACGACTGTCTAAATCAGTTCTTCGGCAGATATATGATTTTTCAGGATATTATGGAATAGGAATTGGTAAAGATTTTGAAAAGATGCTACCGATAATTTCTGATAGAGGACTTGAAAATTCAATCTTAGATTCCTTATCTCTTAATTTTGCTCTAGATACAAAATCTCCGTATGTGCGTTTGCCTAACTTACCTTCCAAGGATATTACCTTGTGGTATTCACACATGCTACAAAATATTAAAAAACAACCAGATTTAGCAGAGATAGAAAAGTTTAATAATAATTATCATAATATTTCTGAGAAGCTTAAATTATCATTGGATGATGACTTTATTGATATTATTGTTAAACATGGAAAGCATATAAAATTCATTACAGATGCCCCAATTGAATGGGTTAAATATAAAGATACTCCTTTAGGTTTAATAAAATCAATCAGCAGATTGCCAATTATTCCTGGTAATATATTAGTAAATTCAGCTAAATGTAACTTATCAAGTGAAATTTCAAAAGATTCAGTGTCCTTTCTGATTATCAATACTCTTAACCATAATGACATATTGTATAGCAATGGAAAGAAACTAGGAGAACTATTAAAAAAGTATTTTCCTAAACATAGTGTTAATTACCATGAAGTTACAAACAAAACTGATTTCATTCATATTATGAATGAAAATCTTGCAACATTTTTTATTTATTATGGACATGGTAGTATGCCTGAAGCGAGTAGAAATCAACCAGATCAGATTGGTAAACTTCATATTGGCGATGATGAAATTGATATGATTGAGTTAGTAAGTAATATAAAGGTGGTACCTGATATCACTATATTGGGAGCCTGTCAGACTCAGGTATTAGACTCTCACTATATAAACATTGGAAATATGTTTCTTGGGTTAGGAAGTCAGTCAGTATTAGCAACATATTTCCCAGTTGATGGGTTCTATACATTTAGTTTAATAGAATCAATTTTTAGATATCTTAAAAATTATTTTGAAGGTAAGGTACCACCCGAATATGTAAAAAATTGGTCTGATATAATTTTGCAAGCTAGAAGAGTGCATTATATTACTGAACCTACTAATACCATTATTGAATATTTAGATAAAAAGGGAGATAAAAATATAGTAGACCCAAAAATTTTGACACAATATGCTATAAAATATTGTATAGAATCAAGCTATAATGATAACAACTCATATAGTTCTGTCATGGAGAAAAGTGTCATATATAGAGATGAAGCTTATAAAGAATATTTTAAAAACTATCCAGAATCAACTAGAATGTTAATTGATTATATTTTTAAACATAACTATGTCTTTACAGAGAGTATACTATTTACATCTCTTGGTTCTCCAGAAAAAATCAAATTTGTATAGAGCCGTTTTATTGAGAGCATTCAGCTCTCTTTTTTTACTTTCTATTCAACGCGGTGATATCTTTTCCAAATCTTCCCTGTTATCCTTATATCATTCCTAAAAAATTTTAACTAGGGGTTTGGGGCGGAGCCACCAAGTTATCTTATCGTTAGCTGTCACAACTGAAAGGTTTTAGTCAGCTGGCGATATGATTTTTGGGATATTGTGGACACAATATCTGAGCTCGCAAAGCCTTACAAAAACGTTGAATCTATTTTGAAAAACGTACTGACGGTGTCTGTAAGCTTACATTGTCAGTACAAGTATCTATGAGGGGGGAAAGCCATATGAAAAGAGATATACGTAGTATTCGGAAACAATTTCGTTTAACAGAAACGGAGGAAAAACAAATACTAGATTTAATGAGAGAGAAAGGAGAGGATAATTTTTCTGATTTTCTCCGTAAAAGCTTACTATTGTCTGATGGACAAAAACAGATGGAAAAATGGTTCAGTCTTTGGAAACAGCAAAAGTTGGAACAAATTTGTCGCGATGTTCATGAAGTTTTAATCATTTCTAAAATCGATCATCAGGTTACTCAAGAACATGTTTCTATTTTGTTAACTTGTATTCAGGAATTAATTAAAGAGGTAGAAAATACAAGTCCTCTTAGTGAAGAATTTCGTAACAAATACATGAGGTAGTAGAGTGGAGCACCGATATAGAACAAATTTAAAAAAAGTCTTTTTATCTGACCTAGAATTAGTCAAATTGAATGAAAATATCTCAAAAAGTAACTGCTTATCATTCTCAGAATATGCTCGACGAACTCTACTAAATCCTGGTATGAATTTTATCACCATTGATACAAATAGTTATCAAGATTTGATTTTTGAATTAAAACGAATCGGAAATAATATTAATCAAATAGCCAGAAGCATAAATTATTCGAATTTAATAACGGAAGTTGAATTAAATGAATTGAGAAAAGGTATAGAAGAGTTAATAGTAGAAGTGGAGAAAGATTTTCTTATTCAATCTGAAAAATTGAGGAAATTTTATGGTCATCACTAAACACTTTGCGATTCATGGAAAAAATTATCGTAGTAAACTAATCAAATATATTTTGAATCCAAGTAAAACAAAAAATCTAACACTAGTTTCAGATTTTGGTATGAGAAATTATTTAGATTTTCCTAGTTATAAAGAACTAGTGAAGATGTACAATGATAATTTTTTAAGTAATGATACTCTTTATGAATTTCGTCATGATAGGCAAGAAGTAAATCAACGAAAAATTCATTCTCATCACATCATTCAGTCCTTTTCTCCAGATGACCATCTCACTCCTGAACAAATCAATCGGATTGGTTATGAGACAGTTAAAGAGTTGACAGGAGGTAGATTTCGATTTATCGTGGCAACTCATGTCGATAAAGATCATATCCACAATCACATCATCCTAAATTCAATTGATAAGAATTCTGATAAAAAATTTATGTGGGATTATAAAGCAGAACATAATCTACGAATGGTTTCTGATCGTCTTTCAAAAATTGCAGGGGCAAAAATTATAGAAAATCGTTATTCGCATCGTCAGTATGAAGTTTATCGAAAAACAAATTACAGATATGAAATAAAACAACGGGTATATTTTCTAATCGAGAACTCGAAAAATTTTGAAGATCTTAAGAAAAAAGCTAGAGCTTTAAATTTAAAAATTGATTTTAGACACAAGCATGTTACTTTTTTTATGACTGATTCAAATATGAAGCAAGTCGTACGTGATAGTAAATTGAGTAGAAAACAACCTTATAATGAAACGTATTTTAAGAAAAAGTTTGTTCAAAGGGAAATCATAAATATCTTAGAATTTTTACTTCCGAAAATGAAGAATATGAATGAATTGATTCAACGAGCAGAATTTTTTGGATTAAAAATAATACCGAAAGAAAAACATGTTCAATTTGAATTTGATGAGATAAAGCTTTCAGAGCAGGAATTGGTAAAAACGAATCGGTATAGTGTTAGTTATTTTCAAGACTATTTTAATAACAAAAATGAAACTGTTGTCTTAGATAATAAAAATTTAGTTGAACTTTACAATGAAGAAAAGCTAATTAAAGAAAAAGAGTTGCCGACAGAAGAGGTGGTATGGAAATCCTATCAAGATTTCAAGAGAAATACGGATTCAGTTCATGAGTTTGAAGTAGAGTTGAATCTTAATCAAATAGAAGAAGTAGTAGACGATGGAATTTACATTAAGGTACAGTTTGGTATCCGACAAGAAGGACTTATTTTTGTACCAAATATTCAAATCAATATGGAAGAAGAAAAGGTTAAAGTATTTCTCAGAGAAACTAGTTCTTACTATGTATATCATAAAGATTCAGCAGAAAAAAATCGCTTTATGAAAGGTAAAACTTTGATTAGACAATTTAATCTTCAGTATGAACCGCAGTATATGTATAGAAGAATTTCTCTTAGCAAAATTAAAGAAAAAATAGAACAATTAGATTTTCTTATATCTGCGGAAAATAGTCCGAATGATTTTGAAGATATAACAAATGATTTCATTGCCCAAATATCATATCTAGAGAATATGATTGAACAAGTCCAAAATAAAATTGATGATTTAACTAATTTAGAAGAAGTATTGTTGAATAATACGACAAATAGTTCTAGCAATTTAGAAAATAGTATTCAAGGTAAAAGTTCATTAGATACAATAGAGAAGGATTTATACATATATAAAGGAAAGATTGAAACACTGAAGGAACAACATAGAGAAGCAATAAATTTATTTGAAATGTTTAATAAAACAATAAAGAAATATAAGAAAAAACAAAATATGAAATCTATTGAGGAAAATGAGATACATTTAGAGTAAACAGTTTCCAAATAAGTATATGTTTCCTAAAAAGTATATATAGAATAGTTTCATGTGCCAATTTGTCACATATTTAAAAATAAGAAAATAACTATATTATACTTGTTTTAGGAGACAACAAATGTTGAAAAGGATTAGAGATTTACGTGAAGATGATGATTTGACACAAGAATATATTGCGAAAATCGTTTTGAATTGTACAAGATCAGCTTATTCTAAAATGGAAGCTGGTAGCAGGTTAATCTCTATAAATGACCTTATCAAACTTGCAGATTTTTATAAGGTGAGTCTAGACTACCTTGTAGGTCGAGTGGATAATAAAGAAGACCATTACTCCAAAAAGTAGTAGGTTAAGAAAGCACATTGACAATTGAATAGTCCAAAATGGTACTTTCCTCATTTGTGGAGCAGTTTTGAATGGCTCGCCATGATAAGAGCGACATTAAAACCATCAATAAAATAGAGCGATACTTTATATGCCATGATACAAATGATATACAATGATACTTCTGACCGTTCAGGCTGCCACCGTAAAAGAGCAGCAAGTGAAATTCTTATGATGACTTCATCAGTCATGCCATGGAGGAGAAAATATTTTTTAGGAAGGATGATGACATGAATATAAAATATATATCTGTCGAAAATTCCATTGCAGAATGGGCCGATAAGAAAGGAATTCTAAAAAGATGGGATGGTTTAAATCAATATACATTGAACAGATGGATTAAAGAAATGCGAGAAAACAGAACATTTTCCATGTATGTAATTAACCCAACCCATAAACTTGTTTTCATTAATCTAGAAGGATTTGAAAGTTTCTTAAGATGGAAGCAAAAGCGGACAAAATAAGGAAGTCATGGTATAATATAGGGTAGTTATTTATTCTATACAACAATGATTTATTTCTTTTTAAGAGTTAAGAGGAATTAAATTATGTATTATGTAACTAAAACAAATTCAAAAGGGCAACCCTTATATCAAGTGGTTGAAAAGTACAAAGATCCACTAACAGGAAAGTGGAAATCAGTAACTGTAAGTTATACTAAGAATACTAGTAGGGCGAGGAAACAAGCTGAAAGAGAGGTTCTTGATAAAATAGATAGACTAACTACTTCATTTGAAAGTCAGTATAGTCCTGAACTGATTACAACATTTGGAGAGTTAAAAGAAAATTGGTTTCAGACTTGGTGTGTCTCTGTTAAACCACAAACAATTCAGAGAGAACTACTGGTTATGAAGCGTCTTGGGAAAATTATAGGAGATGATTTTTTGTTAGACAGGATTACTCCACTTCTGATGAAAAATAGTCTCAATAAATATTTAGAAATGTATGATGCATCGCCTTCAACAATGACTCATATAAAAAGTACTTGTAATAAGATTTTTAATCATGGTGTGTTATATAATGTCATTAAGTTTTCTCCAATGACTGCGGTAAAACTAGATATTTCACTAGAGAAAAGGCGTAAAGCAAAAGAAAGACATGATTCTAAATTTCTAGAAATCCATGAATTACATGCATTTTTTGATGTGTTACGCCAATGCAGAAATGCAAACTATTATGATCTTGCTATAGTTTTGTTGCTTACAGGTATTCGAATTAGTGAAGCAGCATTTTTACCATCAGATATTGATTTTGAAAAAGGAGTCTTGCATATTGATAAGGCACTTCAATATCACTGTTTAAAAGTTGAACAATTTCATTTTGATACAACTAAAACACTCAATTCAATTAGAGAAGTAGCTTTGCCTGAAGCTGCAAGTGAAGCTATTAAAAGGACAATACAGAGAAATAAAGAGTTTGATGCTTATATGAAGAAACATCCCTGTCCTGCTTTTACACATTCTGAAAGTGTATTTAGAACAGAATATGGCTCTCCAATAACATCAAGCACTTTTCGTCAAATTTTGAAACGAATAGAAGGAAAATTATTGACAAATTGTTTAAGTGACTATGGTTTTAAGTGGGTAAAACATGTTACTCCCCATTCGTTTAGGCATATGCATATTAGTTACCTTCAAAGTAATGAGATGCACATAGCAGTGAAAGATATTATGACTAGAGTAGGACACGCTAACTTTGAGACAACAATGGGCTATACACATAATATAAATCGTTCACAAGAAAATACTGTAAAAGCCTTAAATCAATTTGTAGAAAATCACAATTTCCATTTTGAAGAATTGAAAAGTTATACCTGTAAATATTCCAGAATGATTGAAAAATTCATTGAAACTAGTGATAATAGCAATAAAGTAGAATTAAGTGTTGATGAGTTCAAAGACTTGTTACACCTTAGTCCACGTTACTCACCTAAAAATATTGTTTCAAATTTACTATTAAAAATCAAAAAAGATATTGTCAAATACCACCCACAGTTTGATATAAAGATTGTGAAATCAAGTGAGAATCAAATCAGAGGTTTTTCCATTGCATGGTAGTTTTGGTGTTCGCTTGGTGTTTAGACAATAGTAAAATAAAATAGGGGTTCTAAACCCTTGCTACGAAAGGAAAAAAAACTCAATGGCTACTATTCAATGGTTTCCTGGTCACATGTCTAAGGCGCGTCGACAGGTTCAGGAAAATTTAAAATTTGTTGATTTTGTGACGATTTTGGTGGATGCACGCTTACCACTATCTAGTCAAAATCCTATGTTGACCAAGATTGTTGGTGACAAACCAAAACTCTTGATTTTAAACAAGGCGGATTTGGCTGACCCAGCAAGAACCAAGGAATGGCGTCAGTATTTTGAATCACAAGGAATTCAGACTCTGGCTATCAACTCTAAAGAGCAAGTGACTGTAAAAGTTGTAACAGATGCGGCCAAGAAGCTCATGGCTGATAAGATTGCTCGTCAGAAAGAACGTGGTATCAAGATTGAAACCTTGCGTACTATGATTATCGGGATTCCAAATGCTGGTAAATCTACTCTCATGAACCGTTTGGCTGGTAAGAAAATTGCCGTTGTCGGCAATAAACCAGGTGTTACCAAGGGGCAACAGTGGCTCAAAACCAACAAAGACCTTGAAATCCTAGACACACCAGGGATTCTCTGGCCTAAGTTCGAAGACGAAACCGTAGCTTTGAAACTAGCCCTAACAGGAGCAATTAAAGACCAGTTGCTTCCTATGGATGAGGTAACTATTTTTGGTCTCAATTATTTTAAAGAACATTATCCAGAAAAGTTGGCTGAACGCTTTAAACAAATGAAAATTGAGGAAGAAGCGCCTGTTATTATTATGGACATGACCCGTGCCCTCGGTTTCCGTGATGACTATGACCGCTTTTACAGTCTCTTCGTGAAGGAAGTCCGCGACGGCAAACTCGGTAACTATACCTTAGATACATTGGAAGACCTCGATGGCGACGATTAAAGAAATCAAAGAACTCCTTGCAACGGTCAAGGAGTTAGAAAGCCCTATTTTTTTAGAGCTTGAAAAGGATAATCGCTCTGGAGTTCAAAAAGAAATCAGCAAGCGTAAAAAAGCCATTCAATCAGAATTAGATGAGGATCTTCGTTTGGAATCCATGCTTTCCTATGAAAAAGAACTTTACAAGCAAGGATTGACCTTGATAGCAGGTGTTGACGAGGTTGGTCGTGGTCCTCTGGCTGGGCCTGTAGTCGCTGCAGCCGTCATCTTACCTAAAAATTGTAAGATTAGAGGTCTCAACGACAGCAAAAAAATTCCTAAAAAGAAACATTTAGAAATTTATCAAGCTGTTCAAGACCATGCTTTGTCAATCGGCATTGGTATCATGGATAATCAGGTCATCGACCAAGTCAATATCTATGAAGCAACCAAACTAGCTATGAAGGAAGCAATCTCCCAGCTCAGTCCTCAACCTGAGCACCTTTTGATAGATGCCATGAAACTGGATTTACCAATTTCACAAATCTCCATCATCAAAGGTGATGCTAATTCCCTTTCAATCGCAGCGGCTTCTATAGTAGCCAAGGTTACACGTGATGAATTGATGAAGGAATTCGACCAGCAGTTCCCTGGCTATGATTTCGCTGCTAATGCAGGATATGGAACAGCTAAACACCTGGAAGGACTCGAAAAACTAGGAGTTACCCCAATTCACCGAACCAGCTTTGAACCCGTTAAATCACTGGTTTTAGGAGAAAAAGAAAGTTAAGTTAGAAGGAATGATTATGGAGGAACAGTCAGAAACACTCAGTTCCAAGAAAGAATTTGCCTTTGCCTCGAGTACCATATTATCCCAAGTTGGACGAGGAATCATTGTTGGTCTCGTTGTTGGAATTATCGTTGGATCCTTTCGTTTCTTAATCGAAAAAGGTTTCCACCTGATACAAGGACTTTATCAAGATCAAGCGCATCTAGTGCGCAATCTTTTTATCATTGGTCTATTTTATTTAATAGTTTGTTGGCTCAGTGCGAAATTAACTCGGTCAGAAAAAGACATCAAAGGTTCAGGAATTCCTCAAGTTGAAGCCGAATTAAAGGGACTCATGACCCTCAACTGGTGGGGTGTACTTTGGAAAAAATATATTTTAGGAATTCTTGCTATTGCCAGTGGACTTATGCTGGGGCGAGAGGGACCCAGTATTCAACTTGGAGCAGTAGGTGGTAAAGGAATTTCCAAATGGCTCAAATCCAGTCCAGTAGAGGAACGCTCCCTGATTGCCAGTGGTGCTGCAGCAGGATTAGCCGCAGCTTTTAATGCACCGATTGCAGGACTTCTCTTTGTGGTAGAAGAAGTTTATCACCATTTTTCACGCTTTTTTTGGGTATCTACTCTAGCAGCTAGTCTCGTAGCAAACTTTGTTTCTTTACTCATATTTGGCCTAACACCCGTACTGGACATGCCAGACAATATTCCTCTCATGACCTTGGATCAGTATTGGATTTACCTTCTTATGGGAGTTTTTCTTGGACTATCTGGTTTTTTATATGAGAAAGCTGTGCTCAATGTTGGCAGAGTTTATGATTGGCTTGGTCAAAAAGTCCGTTTGGATAGAGCATATTATCCAATCTTTGCCTTTATTCTCATCATACCAGTCGGCATCTTTTTGCCACAAATCCTTGGTGGTGGAAATCAGCTGGTTCTTTCCTTAACTGAGCAAGATTTTAGTTTTCAAGTTCTATTAGCTTACTTTCTGATTCGCTTTGTTTGGAGCATGATTAGTTATGGAAGTGGCCTTCCAGGAGGAATTTTCCTACCAATTTTGGCGCTTGGTTCCTTGCTTGGAGCCCTAGTTGGTGTTATTTGTGTCAATCTTGGACTTGTCAGTCAAGAGCAATTCCCTATATTTGTCATTCTAGGAATGAGTGGTTATTTTGGAGCAATATCCAAGGCTCCCTTAACTGCTATGATACTCGTAACTGAGATGGTAGGAGATATTCGCAACCTCATGCCACTTGGCTTAGTAACCCTAGTTGCCTACATCATCATGGATCTGCTCAAAGGTGCGCCAGTCTATGAGGCTATGTTGGAAAAAATGCTGCCTGAAGAAGCGTCAGATGAAGGAGAAGTCACACTTATTGAAATTCCTGTTTCAGATAAAATAGCAGGAAAACAAGTACACGAACTCAACTTGCCACATAACGTACTCATCACCACCCAAGTACATAATGGTAAGAGCCAAACAGTTAACGGCTCAACCAGAATGTATCTCGGAGATATGATTCACCTAGTTATTCCAAAAAGTGAAATTGGGAAAGTCAAAGATTTGTTGTTGTAGGAGTTTTTACATAATTTGTGTTATGTAAAAATAAACTCTTAATTAAATATATTAGAAAACCGATTCTCAGCAATGAGATCGGTTATTTTTTACAGATAAGATATTTCACATACAAATAATTGAGCTTTGGTAAAAATAAGACTATAATCAAGTTAGAAATGATGATGCACAAAGCTAGAAAGGAGTTTACTGTATCAAACCTGCACAGTAAGATTAAAATCATGAAAAAGAAAACGATAGCAATCATACAATGCATTTTGTATCTCATAGCTCCTTATATAGCTCTTCAGTTGTGTAGAATGAACAGAAGTATCGTTACTGATAAACTCTTTTTTATTTTCCTTATTCTGTTGACTATTTCATTCTGGTTTAGTATTTGGAAACTAGAAAAAGCACTAGATAATGATTCACAATGAAACTGCAAAGATTTAAATCCATTTTACGCAAAAACTGGAAAATTTTGTACTTTTTCCTAAACAGTGGATAAGCCCTTGATACAACTGGGTTTAAGACGTAAAGTACACTCTCTAAAAATTGTACTTTATAATTGAAATGTACTTTATTTTAAGGCAAGATAAAGTACATTTTCACTAAACTAAAATGAACATTTGAAAAATTTCAGTTTTTACTTTGATAACGTACATTTTTAGCTATTTTTGTTCAAAAAAATTTTTTTAGTAATTGGGACGATTTAAGTCTTTTTTATCACTTTTAAAAAAACTCTATGACATCTTTCTGAAAAACTATAATTTTCTTGAAAAATAAATAAGTCTATGCTATACTACTAGTAGACTTATTTACGGAGAAAATACATGAAACGTGAGATTTTACTGGAACGAATCGACAAACTAAAACAAATCATGCCCTGGTATGTTCTGGAATACTACCAATCTAAGCTTGCTGTTCCCTACAGCTTTACAACCTTGTACGAATACCTCAAAGAATATGATCGATTTTTCAGCTGGGTTTTGGAGTCTGGTATTTCAAATGCTGATAAAATATCTGATATTCCTTTATCTGTCTTGGAAAATATGTCTAAGAAAGACATGGAATCCTTTATCCTTTATCTACGAGAACGTCCTTTGCTGAATGCTAATACAACAAAGCAAGGTGTCTCACAAACAACTATCAATCGAACCTTGTCAGCTCTTTCCAGTCTTTATAAGTATCTAACCGAGGAAGTCGAAAACGACCAGGGGGAACCTTATTTCTATCGTAATGTAATGAAGAAAGTTTCAACAAAAAAAAAGAAAGAAACGCTTGCTGCCAGAGCTGAAAACATCAAGCAAAAACTCTTTTTAGGTGATGAAACAGAAGGTTTCCTAACTTATATTGACCAAGAGTATCCACAACAACTTTCAAATCGCGCTCTCTCATCATTCAACAAAAATAAAGAACGTGATTTGGCCATTATTGCCCTTCTATTGGCGTCTGGTGTCCGCTTATCTGAAGCTGTTAATCTGGATCTAAGAGATCTCAATCTCAAAATGATGGTTATTGATGTCACTCGAAAAGGGGGTAAACGTGACTCGGTCAATGTCGCTGCCTTTGCTAAGCCTTATTTAGAGAATTATTTGGCCATTCGAAATCAACGCTATAAGACGGAAAAAACAGATACAGCCCTTTTTTTGACTCTCTACAGAGGAGTTCCTAATCGTATCGATGCTTCCAGCGTTGAGAAAATGGTTGCTAAGTACTCTGAGGACTTCAAAGTCCGTGTAACACCCCATAAACTACGACATACCCTAGCAACCAGGCTCTATGATGCCACTAAATCGCAAGTTTTGGTCAGTCACCAGCTAGGACATGCCAGCACACAAGTCACTGACCTCTATACCCATATCGTTAATGATGAACAAAAGAATGCTCTAGACAGTTTATAAAATACATAAAATAAATTATGTAATATATGGTTTTTAAAAAAGAAGCTGGTCCTACAACCAACTTCTTTTTGATTTATCCAACTACCGCTTCAGCGATTTCTTCACGGCTAATACCAGCGAAATAGCGTGTGATATCAATGGTTTCTAACGCCTTAAGGACATCTTCGCGTTCGTATTTCACCCCACGAAGGACATCTTCTACTGCAGCAACATCTTCAATACCAAAGAAGTCACCGTAAATCTTGATGTCTTGGATTTTTGATTCGAGAACATTAGCAAAGACTTCCACCTTACCACTAGTGAATTTTGTTCCACGACGGACGTTAAATTCAGGTGATTTACCATAGTTCCAGTCCCAAGTTCCAAACTTGGTATCCTTGATGCGATTGATTTCAGCCAATTCTTCCTCAGAAAAAACGTATTCTGTCATTTCAGGATACTCTTTTTTCATGTATTCCAAGAGTAAATCACGGAATTCTTCGACTGTGATTTTTTCTGGCAATTCATTGACAATATTGGTTACACGGGCGCGGACGGATTTCACACCTTTTGATTCAAATTTATCTTTTGAAACCTTAAGGGCATTTGCTAGGACTGATAAATCAACGTCAAAGAGCAAGCAACCATGGTGCATGATACGACCGTTGATATAGGCTTGAGCATTGCCACAGAATTTCTTTCCATCAATCTCAAGGTCATTACGGCCTGTGAACTCAGCTTTAACCCCAAGTTGAGCCAAAGTATTGATAACTGGAGTTGAAAAACTCTTGAAGTCAAAAGCTTTGTTTTCATCTTCTTTTGAGATGATCGTGTAGTTGAGGTTATTTAAATCGTGGTAAACAGCTCCACCACCGCTGATACGGCGAACTACCTCGATGCCATTTTCGCGAACATAATCACGGTTGATTTCTTCGATGGTATTCTGGTGACGACCAACAATGATAGATGGCTTGTTAATCCAAAGTAGGAAAATTTGATCCTCATCCAAAAGGTGTTTAAAGGCGTATTCTTCCAAGGCAATATTAAAGGCAGTGTCGTTTGAATGATTGATAATGTATTTCATGATATCCCTTTATACGATAGAGACTGGAAAACACCTTTCCAGTCTAATCTATCTTTCTTTTATTTTTTCTTAGGTGAATGGATGGCCATTCCTAAAACATCCGCAAATGCTTCGTACATC
This sequence comes from Streptococcus bouchesdurhonensis, assembly GCF_948472335.1. The sequence continues at coordinate 231,521 of NZ_CAOKTW010000001.1, forward strand.
ACTTCAGAGTAGGTTGGGTGTCCGTGGATAGTCTTCAGCATTTCTTCAACAGTAATTTCCATTTCGATAATGCTCGATGCTTCATTGATCAATTCTGCAGCTGCAGGACCGATGATATGAACACCAAGGATTTCTCCGTATTTCTTATCCGCAATAACTTTAACGAAACCTTGAGCTGCATCCGATGCAATAGCACGACCGTTAGCAGCAAAGTTGAACTTACCGATGGCTACATCGTATTTCTCACGGGCTTGTTCTTCTGTCAAACCTACTGCTGCTACTTCAGGAAGAGTGTAGATAGCTGCAGGAGTCAAATTCAATTTGGCAACAGCATGATTTCCTTTAAGGGCATTTTCAGCGGCAACTTCACCCATACGGAAAGCTGCGTGAGCCAACATCTTAGTACCATTAATATCACCTGGTGCGTAGATACCTGGAACAGAAGTTTCCATGTATTCGTTGACCTTGATACGACCACGATCCAATTCAAACTCAACCTCTCCAATACCTTCAAGGTCTGGCACACGACCGATTGAAAGAAGAGCTTTATTTGCAATGATATCGTCTTTTCCTTCAACCTTGATACGAAGTTGACCATTTTCCTCAATGATTTCTTGCAGTTTAGTGTCAGTCAAGATGGTCATTCCTTTACGCTCAAGAATCAAGCGAAGGTTCTTAGAAACTTCAGCGTCCATAGCTGGGACGATACGGTCCATCATTTCGATGACAGTTACTTTTGAACCAAATGTCATGAAAGCCTGACCGAGTTCGATACCGACAACACCACCACCAATGATAACAAGGCTTTCTGGAACTTCGTTCATTTCAAGGATGTCGTCGCTGGTCATGACAAGTGGAGATTCCATACCAGGGATGTTGATCTTGCTGACTTTTGAACCACCAGCAAGGATGATTTTCTTGGTTTCAAGTAATTCAGAGCCATTTACCAAGACGTTCTTGTCTTTAGTAATGGTACCAATTCCTTTATGAACAGTAACTCCGTAGCTACGAAGAAGACCAGCAACTCCACCAACCAAAGTATTGACTACCTTAGACTTGGTTTCAAGGAGTTTGTCCATATCAACAGTGAAGTTAGGATTTTCAATCACAATACCACGATTTGCAGCATGACCGATATTTTCAATAATTTCAGCGTTATGTAGGTAGGTTTTAGTTGGGATACATCCACGGTTCAAGCAGGTTCCACCGAGTTCAGATTTCTCAACAAGGGCAACCTTCCCACCGAGTTGGGCAGCTTTAATGGCTGCAACATAACCAGCAGGACCTCCACCAATCACAACGATATCAAAAGCATCATCGCTCTTACCATCATCGTTTGAAGCACTTGCTGTAGGTACAGGGCTAGCTTCTGGCGCTGCTGCTCCAGCTGTTGGGATATTTTCCCCTTCTTCGCCAAGGTAACCGATAACTTCCGTTACAGGGACAGTTTCACCGTCTCCTTTGAGAATAGCAATCAAGTACCCATCTTCTTCGGCTTCCAATTCCATGCTGACTTTATCAGTCATGATTTCCAAAAGGATTTCTCCTTCTTTTACAAATTCTCCGACTTTTTTATTCCATTGGACGATTTGTCCTTCTGTCATATCCACGCCGGCTTTTGGCATAATTACTTCTAAGGCCATGTCTTCCTTCCTTTATCTATATCTTAAAAATGAATACTCTTGTACTTAAATCAACATTGAGATTGGATTTTCAATCAATTCTTTCAAGTCTTTCATAAACTTAGCACCAGCCATACCATCTACGACACGGTGGTCAATTGTTAAACCAAGGCTCATGATTGGGCGAATCACAATTTCACCATTGACTACAACTGGCTTCTCGATTGTCGAACTCACACCAAGGATAGCTGAGTTTGGTTGGTTAATGATAGGACCAAAGGACTGAACACCAAACATTCCCAAATTACTGATTGTGAAGGTTGAATTTTGCAGTTCACTTGGAGCCAATTTACCATCCAAGGTACGACCGATGACATCCTTGAAGGCTACAACTAGTTCTGAAAGACTCATCTTCTCAGCATTGTAAACAACAGGTGTCATCAATCCATTATCCATCCCAACTGCCATGGCAAGATTGACATAGTTGTGAGTGATAATGGTCTTGCCATCTTCTGTCAATGAAGCGTTGATGTATGGGTGTTTCATAAGAGTCTTAACAACTGCAAGTGAAAGAAGGTCTGTTACAGTAGTCTTCTTCCCAGTTGCTTCCATGATTGGCTCAAGAACCTTCTTACGAAGAGCCAACATTTCAGTCATATCAACTTCATAGTTGAGGGTGAAGGTTGGCGCAGTTAAGTAAGATTCAACCATACGTTGGGCAATAACCTTACGCATTGGTGTCATTGGAATACGCTCGATTTCACCGTATGGTGTTACGTTATCAGGAACTTCTTCCACTTTTTCAATCTGAGCAGGAGACTTGATGGTATCGTTTTCGATATTTTCAGGAAGCAAGGCCAAAACATCCTTCTTCATGATTTTACCACGATGACCGGTTCCTTGGATTTCCTGCCAAGCAATATTATGTTCGAGGGCAATTCGTTTTGCAAGTGGCGAAATGCGAACCACGTTTGTGTCTTTATAAGTTTCCACGTCTTCTTTGTGGACACGACCGTTTGCACCTGAGCCAGAAACGTCGTAGAGGTTGATCCCTAAATCATCCGCTAACTTTCTAGCTGCAGGAGTCGCTCTTAGCTTGTCATCAGCCATGACCTCTCCAATTCTATACTAAGATATTAAGGACGAAGAGGGCAATGAAAAAATAGGAGATTGACGATGTGTTCGATGAACACAAGGAAATCTATCTTTTTTTCGAAGACCTCCGTCCGAATTCAATTAAATGATACTAAGGGCGTTAAAAGCGACTGAAAAATAGGAAATCGACGATGGATTCGATGAAGCCAAGGAGATTTATCTTTTTTCCGAGCTTTTAGCCCGTGTTCAACTCTACAAGCAACTTGGATACAACACGTATCTCAAGTTGCTACGGTTGCCGCTATTAGGCGGTCAACCTAGTAGACTTACTAATTCATTCGTCGAATATTATCGATTCGACTCACTCATGTCGCAACTCTTTAAATCACTTGGATACAACACGTATCTCAAATTACAAAAGTTAAAAGCTCAATTTTTTACATAATTTATATTATGTAATTCTATTCTTTGTTATAGGTTTTACGGATGGCATCTTTGATGCTTTCAACTGTTGGAATCATTGCATTTTCTAGGTTTTGTGCGTAAGGCATCGGCACATCTTCTCCTGCACAACGGCGGATTGGTGCATCTAGATAGTCAAATGCTTCTGACTCTGAAATAATAGCTGAAATCTCTCCGATATAGCCGCTTGTTTTGTGGGCATCGTTTACCAGAACAACTTTACCAGTCTTCTTAACTGAGTTAATGATAATATCCTTATCAAGCGGAACAAGGGTACGTGGGTCAACAATCTCAACAGAAATTCCTTCTTCTGCTAATTCTTCAGCAGCTTGAACCACACGGCGAAGCATTTTTCCATAAGTAACAACTGTTACATCCGTACCTTCACGTTTAATTTCACCGACTCCAAGTGGAATCGTGTAGTCTGGATCAACTGGTACTTCCCCTTTTTGGTTAAATTCTGACTTGTACTCAAGTATAATAACTGGGTTGTTATCACGGATAGAAGACTTAAGCAGTCCTTTCATGTCCGCAGGCGTACCTGGTGCCACAACCTTAAGTCCAGGAATATGAGTAAACCAAGACTCTAGAGATTGCGAGTGCTGGGCTGCAGATCCAACTCCGTTACCTGCTGCACAACGGACTGTCATTGGAACCTGACCTTTACCACCAAACATATAACGTGTTTTAGCAGCTTGGTTGACGATATTGTCCATGGCAATGACCGAGAAGTCCATAAAGGTCATATCAACGATTGGACGAAGTCCTGTCATGGCTGCTCCTGCTGCTGCTCCCGAGATGGCGGCTTCAGAAATCGGACAGTCACGGACACGTTCTGGACCAAATTCTTCAAGCATTCCGACAGAAGTTCCGAAGTCTCCTCCGAAGACACCGACATCTTCTCCCATCAAGAATACATTTTCATCGCGACGCATTTCCTCAGACATAGCAAGGATAATGGTGTCACGGAAGGACATTGTTTTTGTTTCCATTTTATCTCTTTCTCCTTAGTCTGCGTAAATATCTTCAAATGCTGATTCAAGCGGTGGGAATGGACTTTCCTCTGCAAATTTAACAGAAGCTTCTACTGCTTCCTTGACTTGCGCTTGGATTTCTTCCAATTCTTCGGCACTTGCAATGTTATTTTCAATAAGGTAATTGCGGAGGTTTTCGATTGGATCTTTTTGTTTCCACAACTCCACTTCTTCACGCGTACGATATTTACCAGGATCAGATGATGAGTGACCAAGCCAGCGGTAAGTTACACTTTCAATCAAGACTGGACCATTACCACCACGAACATGATCTACGGCTTTCTTGAACCCTTCGTAGACGTCGATGACATTGTTTCCATCTTCGATGAACATTCCAGGAATTCCATAAGCAGCGCTACGTTGATGGATATGTTCTACATTGGTCATTTTCTTGATATCCGCAGAGATACCGTAACCGTTGTTAATGCAATAGAAAATGACTGGCAGGTTCCAGATAGAAGCCATGTTCACTGCTTCGTGGAAAACACCTTCGTTGGTCGCACCATCTCCAAAGAAGCAAACGACGATTTTTCCAGTATTTTGCATTTGCTGACTGAGAGCTGCACCAACAGCGATTCCCATACCACCACCTACGATACCATTTGCACCAAGGTTACCAGCATCAAGGTCTGCGATATGCATAGATCCACCTTTACCTTTACAGGTTCCAGTGTATTTTCCAAGGATTTCAGCCATCATTCCGTTGAGGTCAATCCCTTTGGCAATAGCTTGTCCATGACCACGGTGGTTTGAGGTAATCAGATCATCTGGATTGAGAGCCAACATAGCACCCACGTTAGCTGCCTCTTCTCCAACAGAAAAGTGCGTCATTCCTGGCACTTTCCCTTTCTTTACTAATTGCGCAATTTTTAAGTCCATACGACGGATTTCTTCCATCTTTCGGAACATCTCTAGCAAAAGATTTTTATCTAAAGTTGACATCTTCTTGCCTTTCTAAGTTTCTTCTTACCTTACTATTTTACCGTTTTTAGCAAATACTGTCAAAGTTTTTCTAAAGAAAATTTCACAAATAAAAAAAGAAAACCCAATAGGAATAAGGGATTTTCTCATTAAGAATATTTTTTCACAAACTTTTTATCGTTTAGATTTTTCTAAAGATTCAAATCTCTTCATAATCACAGTTAAACGCCAACGGTAGAGCGCCCCACTCACAATTAGACTAATAATCAAACCGATCCAGTAAGAATAAGCTCCAAAATCTGTCAGGGAATCAAATACCATAGCTACTGGTATTGCTACACCCCAATAACCAACCAAACCAAGATAAAAAGGAATAACTGTATCCTTATAACCCCGCAAAATTCCCTGAAGCGGTGCCGCAAAGGTATCTGCTAACTGAAAAAAAAGACTATAAGTTAAAAAGCGCGCTGTCAAATCGATGAATTCTGGGTCGTTACCATAAAGACTGGCCACATTTTCTCTAAAAATGTAAAGGAAGGTTAAGGTGAAGGCCGCAAAAACAAGAGCTATCCATCTTCCTAGACCAATATAGGTTTTCGCATCATCAAATCGCTTGGCTCCCACTTCATAGGAAACAACAATAGCCATAGCCGATGAAATACTCATAGGGAAGGCGTACATAAGACTTGAAAAGTTCATGGCTGACTGGTGACTAGCGATAATCAAGGACGAGAACTTAGCCATAATCAAGCCAACAACGGAAAAGATAGCCACTTCCGCAAAGACAGTTCCCCCAATAGGCAGACCTAAGCGAACTCCTTCCTTGATTTTATCCATATTAAGCGGAATTCGTTTCTCAAGGTGTAAGGCTTTGAGCTTCTCCTGTTTAAATAAAACCAGAACAGAAATTCCCAGCAAGACCCAATAAGCCAAGGAAGTACCTAAACCAGCACCAGCCCCTCCCAGCTCTGGAACTTCAAAGGCACCGTAAATCAAGAGATAGTTAAATCCGCTATTGAGAGGGAGTAACAAAAGCATGAGATACATAGACAGTTTGGTCAACCCTAGCGAATCCAGCAAGGAGCGAATAACACTAAAAAGCAACAAGGGGATAATCCCGATAGATAAAAACCAAAGATAGCGAACTGCTACTGCTGCTACTGGCGCTTCTAACCCAATGTGATTCAAAACAGGTGGTGCCAAGAAAAGTACCAGTCCCAGTAAGACCACAGATAGACCCAAGGCAAGATAAATGAACTGGTAAAAATCGGACGCAACCTCTTCCTTTTTCCCTCGACCAAGATGGTGACCAATGATGGGCACCAAGGCTGACACAATCCCTGTCAGGAAGGTAAAGAAAGGATTCCAGATACTGGTTGCCATAGACACACCAGCCAAGTCCATAGTGCTGTATTGACCTGTCATAGTCGTATCAACAAAGGAAGCAGAATAATTGGCAAATTGATAAATCAGGATAGGGAAAAATATCTTTAAAAATAAGATAAACTTGTCTTTGAAATGATGGGTTTGGTACATATAGGCTCTCTATTCTTTTTATTTACAGAGCAGACTCCCACCTAGTTTTGATAGACGATTTGTCCCTTACAGATGGTATATTTAACCTGCCCTTTTAAGGTTTCACCGATGAATGGTGAATTAGCTGCTTTCGAAGCAAAATGGGAGTCCACAAGGCGGTCAGCCTTAGCATCAAAAATAGTGATATCTGCTGGACCATTCTCAGCCAAGTAACCTGCTTCAAAGTTGTAAAGTTTGGCTGGGTTGTAGGTCATCTTTTCAAGCAATTCCATCAAGGTCAATTCCCCAGCTTCTACCAAATAAGTTAAACCGAGAGAAAGAGATGTTTCCAAACCAGTCATACCAGATGGCGCTTTGGTAATATCCTCGACATTTTTTTCATCCGCATGGTGAGGCGCGTGATCAGTTGCGATAACTGTGATAACACCTGACTTGAGACCTTCGATAACGGCACGACGGTCTGATTCCAAACGAAGTGGCGGATTCATCTTAGCATTGCTTCCTTGTGTCAAAAGGAGCGCTTCGGTCTTAGAAAAATGCTGTGGCGCTACTTCTGCTGTGACTTGTGCACCTAGCCCCTGAGCAAACTCAACTACTTTAACACTTTCTTCCTTAGACAAATGCTGGATGTGAACATGGGCCTTAGTTGCATAGGCAATCATGACATCACGCGCCATCATAGCATACTCAGCTACCCCAGTTGCACCACAGATATGGAAATGATCTTTAGCGATATTTTCATTAAAGCCAAGAATACCGTTCAAACCTGGATCTTCCTCATGAAGACTAATAAAGGTATTAAGCTTTTTAGCTTCCTCCATGGCTTCCTTAACAACTTTACTACTTTCAAGCGGGATACCGTCGTCTGAGAAACCAACAGCTCCAGCTTCTAAAAGTGCTTTAAAGTCAGTCAAATCTTGCCCATTAAAATTCTTAGTAATGGTCGCAACCGTCTTAACATTGATTTTTTCCTTGGCAGCAGATTGAAGAACTTCTTTCAAAGTCTCAACGTCTGAAATGGTTGGACTAGTATTAGCCATCATGACAACAGTTGTAAAACCACCTGCAGCGGCTGCTAGGGCACCGGTATGAATGTCTTCTTTATGTGTTTGACCAGGTTCACGGAAATGAACATGAATATCGACCAAGCCAGGAGCAACTACAAGACCAGTAGCATCAATTATCTCTGCTCCTTCTTCTTTAATCTCAGGCGCAATTTTGACAATTTTCCCATCTTGGACTAAGACATCGCACACTTGATCCAAACCAGACTTGGGATCCATTACACGACCGTTTTTGATTAGTAGCATCTGCTTTCTCCTTTATTCATAGAAATCAACTTGGGTATCCAACAATTTATCCCCATCATAAACAAACTTGGCTGAAAAGAAGGGTTTATCCTCTAAAAGCCACTTAACAAAGGTATGGTCACCTTCCCAAGTGGGCTTGCTCAGAACTTCATCATAGGGAACCCATTCTAGCGTTCCCTCGTTGCAGTCAATCAAGTCGCCCTCAAACTCCGTCACCTTAAAAACATAGGTGTACCAGTCTAAATCTGGTGTAAATTCAGGAAAAGTGATAACACCTTTTAGAACTGGCTTGGCTTTGAGCCCTGTTTCCTCAAGGATTTCACGCGCCGCGCATTCCTGAGGCGTCTCTCCTCGCTCTAGCTTACCACCCACACCAATCCATTTTCCTTCATGGACATCATTTGGCTTCTTATTACGATGAAGCATGAGTAGTTCTTTCCCGTTATCAATGTAGCAAATCGTCGCTAACTGAGGCATATTTTCTCCTTATCTAAGCCAATCGATTGGCTCTTGTCCTGTTTCTTTTAAGAATGCATTGGCCTTGGAAAAAGGCTTGGAACCCCAAAATCCTCTATAAACTGACAAAGGACTGGGATGGGCTGATTCGATAATCAAGTGATGAGGATTGGTAACTAAGGCCTTCTTCTTGCATGCATAAGCTCCCCAGAGTACAAAAACGACTTGTCTATCTAGATGATTGACCACCTGAATCACAGCATCCGTAAAAGGCTCCCATATCTGCCCAGCATGACCATTAGCCCGTCCAGCCGGAACTGTCAAACAAGCATTAAGAAGTAAGACTCCTTGCTCAGCCCAAGCTGTCAAATCATGAGATTTCTTAACCCCGATATCATCTGACAATTCTTTCAAGATATTTTGCAAGGATGGTGGAGCTGGGATAGATTCCGGTACAGAAAAACTCAAGCCCTGCGCTTGACCTGGCCCGTGATAGGGATCTTGCCCTAGAATCACCACCTTAACTTCTTCAAGCGGTGTTGTCAAGAGAGCCTGAAAAACCTTTTCCTTGGGTGGATAAATAGTCCCCTGAGCATAGACCTGATTCATAAACTGATTGATTTTCCCGAAATAACCCTCAGGTAATTGCTCCTTAATCAAAGCATGCCAAGACGAATGTTCCATAGCCGACTCCTTCGTTTTTACTGCCTCTATTATAGCAAAAAGTGGCTATCTAAACCACTTTTTACAGTTTATCTAAACAATCCAGCAAGTCTTGGTAAGAATGGACTTCGTAGGTTGGCTGGGCTTGTGTCTTATTTTCCAGATGATGGGGATTGTACCAAATAGTATCAATCCCAGCATTATTGCCACCTTGAATGTCGGCGGTTAGAGAGTCTCCAATCATCAGCGTCTTTTCTTTGCTAAAACCTGCAATCTGTTGACCAATTTTTTCATAAAAAAGAGCATCCGGCTTTTGTGTTTGCAGCTGTTCAGAGATAAAGACTTGATTGAAATAAGGTGCCAGACCAGATTGAGCCAAACGTCCCGTCTGAATAGCAGTAATCCCATTTGTCGCAGCATATAAGTCATAATCACGCTCGATGAGGCTATCTAAAAGTTCATGAGCACCTGAAATCGTTTGTCCCTGTTGTGCGAGGTAAAATTGGTAACGCTGGGCTAGAAAACTACCATCTTTTTCCTGTTCAAAATGAGAAAATAAACGAGAAAAGCGCGTGTTAACCAGCTCTTGTTTACTGATTTTCTTTTGCTCCAAGTCCTTCCAGAGAGCCTTGTTCATAGGAACATAATAGTCTTTATAAGCCTGAATATCTGCAACTCCTTCTTCTTTTAGAAGTTGCGTCAAAGCCACATCCTCAGCAGCATCAAAATCAAGTAAGGTGTGGTCGAGGTCGAAGAGTAGAAATTTGTAGGACAATTTGAGGTTTTCCTTTCTAGGTACTTAATAGATTAGTTTATTTCTTCTTTTTCTTAGTTTTATTCATCAACATACCAACTACAACTGGAGTAACTACACTTCCAACTTGTCCAACAACTTTAAGTATCTTTTTTGCTTCATCTATTTTTTTGTTTCTACACGATTCGCACTTATTGTGCTTATAACTTGATGGTAAATCCCTAGTACATGTCTTACATTTTTTTATTTCTTTCATTCTAGCACCTCTGTCTCAATAGAATCTGTTTTATTTGGCAATTTCATTATAGAAGTTTCAATTTTTGGCAATTCTTTTGTCCAGTAATTTGTAGGAGAAGGATCAAGTAAATCAAGTCTCTCTACTAATTGCTGAGAACTGAGATAAGTTTCGTTAATAAATTTCCCAAAGTAATCCAAACTTTTTTGAGCAGCTTTTTTCTCGCCCAACTCATTATAAGCTATTGCTGCTGATAGTGAAACGATATTTACAGCTGCTAATCCATCTCGAATCTCATTCATACGAGCTTCAATTTTATCTGGTTTATCCCCTTTTAATAACTTACCCCAAGTAGAATCTGGTTGTTCTTTGATAAAATTTACATTTGATTTTTGACTAAGCATTAAGAGATTTCTACTATCTTCTGCATCTGAAATAACTTGCAGTAACATCATTGTTCTAATATTTGGATCTGATATCTCTCTAGCTTGCAAGAGTTTCTGTTGACAACTATAGGCTATTGCAAGTCTATCTGACTCCTGTCCTTTTCTGACGTCCTCAATAGCATATTGTACATTTTGAATCTCCTCTGCAATCTGAGCCATTTGAATTTGTGACGAATAATCAGCTAACGCTTTATTTAATTCTGGTGTCAATTTAACAGATTTCAATGGTACATTTCCAATGACTTTATTAGTATTAGTATCTACTAATACCGCCAAGAGAGAGCCATCTTTCTTGGTCATTAATTTTAACACTCCTTGAGCAATTGCTTCCCGTTGTTCTGGAGAAAGAATTGCCTGAAAAACCTCTTCAGGTATACTAGATTGGACAACATTGATAAAGGCTGGAGCAGAATATAACATTTTTTCTACTTCAGATAAGATTTTATTAGCATTTTTGACTAAAGGTTTGGCTATTTCTGGTAACTTATTAAAAAATGCTGAGGGTTTTAGTTCATAGCCATCAATATCAAGAATATCGAAGTCATCTTCTCCAAAAAATAAAACTTCATCCATAAATTACTACCTCATTATGTTTAAATTATTAGAAATATTATACCATATTAAACAAAATTATGATTTTGATTTTTCTTTAATATTATTTATCCAATCATTTTTACTGGAATCTAACATAGAATAATACTATCCTATACAATTGACAGCTCAAATCTTTCAGAATAGAACAATCCTAACTATCGAATACTCTAACTTCATAAATATCTATGCAATTCTAGATCTAGAATTCCTATAAACTAAATGTTTTCGCACTCTTCTAAAACATTGATTGCCTTAAATTTTAATTTTTGAAGGATTCTAAAGCTAGAATAGTCCCATCACAATCAGTTTTGAATTATTATACTCAATGAAAATCAAAGAGCAAACTAGGAAACTAGCCGCAGGCTGTACTTGAGTACGGCAAGGCGACGTTGACGTGGTTTGAATTTGATTTTCGAAGAGTATTAACAATTTAGAAACGCTATGATTCCACTCCTTTTACATTAAAAAGGAACTGCATAAAGCAATCCCTTTCTGATTTTGAAATTATTTACTTAAAATTTGATAGTTGAGATAATCAATAACTCACCTATAAAAGAAATGATAGGATGATTCCTTATTTATTGATTTCAAGCTCCGACAACTGTGTTTGAATAACTGACAGTTCTGCACCAGCCTGAAGAAGAGCAGCTGCAGTATAGGCACCTTCTACAATTGGAACCCTATTGATCATGATACTTTTATCACTGAAATCAGCCACCATTTCTAAGTTCATTTTAGCAGAACCTAGGTCAAAAAAAGCTAATAAAGTATCTGCTGGATTTTCGGAAACAACCCTATCTACTTGATCAAAACTCGTTCCAATTCCTCCATCTTCGGTTCCTCCTACATAAGTAATCGGAATATCTTTAGCTACTTCACTAATCAGTTCAACGACACCTTGTGCAATGTGTTTAGAATGTGAAACGATAACAAGACCAATACTTCCCATTAAACCACCCCAGTTTCTAAAAGAGCAGTAAAGAGTAATCCTGATGAAAATGATCCAGGATCAATATGTCCAAGAGAACGTTCTCCTACATAAGATGCCCTTCCTTTAGTTGCAAGTAAATCTTTGGTAGCATTCACTAGCTTATCAATAACCTCTTGAGTCAATTGGCCTGCAGACAAAGCAGCAATAACAGGAGTCCAAACATCAACCATTGTCTTTTCTCCAACTTCTGCTTTCCCACGTTTGACAATCATATCCAAACCGCTTTGTAAGATTTCCTCTATTTTCGAATTTGAATCAGCCTTGGCCATGCCCATAAAAGCAGAGCCATACAAGGGACCAGAAGCACCGCCTACCTTACTCAGTAGTTGCATTGACACAAGTTTAAAAACATCACTACTTGTCTCAAATTGCTTTCCTTCTAAGTTTTCCATAACTGCAGCCATGCCACGTGCCATATTTCCACCGTGGTCACCATCTCCTATAGGAGTGTCTAGCTCACTAAGGTAATCTTTCTGTTCTTGAATCTTTTCATTAAAAAGCTTCATCCATTCAAGTGCTTGTTCAGCATTCATTTGACATTTCCTCCTTGAGTTTTACCAAGCTGGGGTAGTAACAGGTGCATTTAGAGCATCCAACCACTCATCATCTGCCAATCGAATCAATGTTAATGACAAGCCAGCCATATCAATTGAGGTCATATAGTTTCCAATTTTCTTAAATGCCAACTCAACACCTTTTTCATGGAGTAATTTAGCCACATCATTTGCAAATACGTATTGTTCCATAAGAGGAGTGCTTCCTAAACCATTGATGAGAAGGCCATAGCGTTCACCAGCCTTAAGTTGGAAACCTTCAGATAGTTTTTCAACCAATTCTGAGGCCAATTGTGCTGAAGGTTGCATTTTCTCTTTTTTATATCCTGGCTCACCGTGAATACCAACTCCATATTCAAATTCATCATCTTCTAGAACAAAACCTGGTTTCCCAACTTCTGGAACAGTAGCGCCAGATAGAGCTAAGCCAATTGTTTTAATTTCTAAGACAAGTTTGTCGGCCAAGTCCTTCATTTCAGCTAATGATTTACCAGAACGAGCCGCATCACCCAAAATTTTATGGACTAATATAGTACCTGCAACACCTCGACGGCCTTGGGTATAGAGACTATTTTCAACAGCGATATCATCATCAACCACAACACTTGCTACATCAATACCTTCCATTTCAGCAAGTTCTTGTGCAATTTCAAAATTCATGATGTCCCCAGAATAGTTCTTGATGACCATGAAAACTCCAGCACCTTCATCAGCCGCCTTGATGGCTTCTAAAATTTGGTCCGGAGTAGGTGAAGTGAAGACTGCTCCACAAATGGCAGCAGACAACATTCCATCTCCTACAAATCCAGCATGACTTGGTTCATGTCCTGAACCTCCACCTGAAATGAGTCCAACTTTTCCTGTCTTTTCTGCCTTTCTAACGATGACATCAAAACCATCTAAGCGTTCTACCAAGTCATCATGCATGAATGACAATCCCTGCAACATTTCATCAACAACTTGTGTCGGTTCATTTATAATTTTTTTCATGAGAAACTCCTTTCGGCATGTATCTTTGTTTTCGCTTTCATTATATATTTTTTATTGCTAGATGATAAGGGACAGATTCTATTATTTGTCCCCTTTTAAACCCGTTTAAAACATTTTTTTGGTAAAATGAAGTAAGTAAAAGAAAGGCTTCCTATGGCATCATCACTTATTACAAAAAAACGGATTACCAAGGCATTTAGAGACCTTTTAGCTACTAGAGAATTTGACAAAATCTCCATTGTAGATATCATGGAATCAGCTGGCATTCGTAGACAGACCTTTTATAATCACTTTCTTGACAAATATGAACTGCTAGACTGGATATTTGAAAATGACTTAACCGAGTATATCACCAATAACTTGGACTTCATTTCAGGCCAAAAACTATTACAAGAATTATTTTTTTATTTCGAACAAGAGCGTGATTTTTATATTCAACTTTTTGATATTCAAGGGCAAAATAACTTCTATGACCACTTTATCAGCTACTGTCGCTTGCTTGTATCAAAAATTTTAAGAGAATATGGTCAGATTGATATCGATTCATCTGCTTATACTTGTTTTTTGTTAGACTATCATTCACACGCTCTAGCAGAAATCGTGAAAGCTTACGTCAATAAAAAAAGTCCAGTTCCACAACCAGACTTTCTAATCATGACAATTATTGGAAAGAGACCACAATGACATTTATTTCAAATCATAAACAAAAAATTATTTCAAGTTACATTTCGGCAACTGTCAGCAGTCATCCTGAATTAGAAAAACACCCTACTTTACCACTAGTCTATCAAAAAAATCGTAATCCTCATCAGGTTCCAATATTGGCGGGTGGAGGTTCAGGACACGAACCTGCTCATATTGGATATGTGGGAAAAGGAATGCTTACCGCTGCTATCTATGGCCAATTATTTACTCCTCCTACAAGAACTGAAATCTTAGAGTCCATTCGTTTTTTAAACAATGGTCACGGTGTCTTCATCATTGTAAAAAATTTCGAAGCAGACATCAAAGAATTTAGCTGGGCCATTAATACTGCTAGACAAGAAGGAATTAAGGTCGGCTATAGTCTAGCACACGACGATATTTCTATTGAACCTCACAATAGATTTCAAATTAGAGGAAGAGGGCTTGCAGGGACTATTTTACTTCATAAAGTTCTAGGATATGCAGCTCAAAATGGTGCCGACATCGAGCAACTAACTGATTTAGGTCATCAACTTGCTCCCGAAATCGCAACAATTGGCTTTGCAACGAAAGCTGCTAGTCTCCCCCAAGCCACCCTCCCACTATTTAACTTGGAAGAAGGAAATATTTCTTATGGTATTGGGATACATGGCGAAGAAGGATATCGTATCGTCCCATTCCAATCATCGGAAATCCTTGCAAATGAAATTATAAGTAAATTAAGATTGCACTATCATTGGAAAAAGGGTGATCAATTTATATTGCTTGTAAATAATCTAGGCACTACCAGCAACTTAGAAATGGGCATATTTATCAATGATATCCTTCAACTCTTAGAAATTGAAGGAGTCACTATTACTTTTATAAAATCAGGAACATTTATGACCAGCCTAGATATGGCAGGTATATCCGTAACTCTTTGCCCCGTAAAAAATAAACAGTGGTTAGAAGCGCTCAATGCTCCAACGACAGCTTTTGCATGGTAATTTGCTTGTATAACTCAAAAGGGCTACATCACTTGATAGCCCTTTGCTTTTATCTTACTTTTAAAAGAACTCATTCTTTCTATTTCAAATAGTCCATCTATCCTTTACAATTCTTCCGATGAGCTTTGAGTTTTTTCAGAGCCCAATCATAGTGGCTTGACGTGCTACTAGCAAAGTAGGAACCTAGACTTGTTCCACCGGTCCACTTATAGACACCTTTGGTAAAGAGTTCGTCATTGCTAAAAACTTCTATCAACTCTAAAACCTTCCTATGTGATTGTTCTAGGAGTCTAGTCGCTTCTTCTAAGGAGGTTTTCTGGTGCTTCTTCCAAAAAGCGACATTCATTTCTCCATAAGTTTTCCAATTATAAAGCTCAGGGAGAAAAGGGCTTTCGTGATCTTTTTGATTAGAATGAACCCAAGTCAAAAGTAACTGCTGCCATTCATAAAGATGGATCAGAACATCTCTTAGATTTTTATCCCTTTTCCAGTGAGCTTCTTTTTTCTTTGGGTCTCTTGAAAAATCAAATGGAGTCTGTAGCTCATCTTCACTTAGTTGGGAGATGAAACGATTGAGCTTTTCATAGTTTTCCTTAGAGGCCAGTACTAGCTCCTCTTTTGTTTTCGGTCTAGGCACAGAGTTCTCCCTTCATATTGTTAGTTATTATTAGAAATTTTTTATCCTTTAAATCTCTATAACTTATCCTTTAATTTCTCAACAAAGAGATAGGCTGCTGGACAGGTCAAAGTATTCTTAATAGTCAAATGGTTGATTTGATGGATTTTTTTCCTGTCTGTATGGGGAAATTCACGACAGGCCTTTGGACGAACATCATAGATGGAACAGAGATTATCTCCTCCTAGAAAGGGACAAGGCATGGATTTAAAAACCTTATCGCCATCTTCATCTACCTGCAGAAACTCCGCTTCAAAAGCTGGTAATTTCATCTTAAAGTACTTAGCAATACGAGTGATGTCTGCTTCCTTGAAGTCAGGTCCCAATGTCTTGCAACAGTTGGCACAGGCAGTGCAATCAATCTCCTCAAAAACTTCTTGGTGTATCTGCTGGGCTATCTTATCTAGATTTTTTGGTGGCTTTTTCTTTAGATTGGCTAAAACTTTACGATGCTCCTTCTGCTTTTGTAAGGCTAGCTGGTGGTAATATTCAATATCAATTTCTTTAGACATGATTTCTCTCTTATTCTATTTGTTTCTCCTATTATATCATGCCTCTTCATCATTGAAAAGTGGAGTTTATTAGACTATACTTTCCCAAAATGCGTCAAAAAACCTTGCAACTAGGTTACAAGGTTAATGACATTAATCGAAGTTAACGTATTCTTTTTGAAGTTCAAGGACTTCTTCCATTGTTGAACACTCAGTAAGGGCACGGTTAGCGTACTCTTCCATCTTAGCAGTGTCCAATTTCTTCATCAAGCTACGTGTACGAAGGACTGATGTTGCTGACATAGAGAACTCATCCAAGCCCATTCCGACAAGAAGTGGAACAGCTTTTTGGTCACCAGCCATCTCACCACACATACCAGCCCATTTACCTTCAGCGTGAGCTGCCTTGATAACGTTGTTGATCAAGCGAAGGATTGATGGGTTATATGGTTGGTAAAGGTATGAAACTTGCTCGTTCATACGGTCTGCTGCCATTGAGTATTGGATCAAGTCGTTTGTTCCAATTGACATGAAGTCTACTTCTTTTGCAAATTGGTCTGCAAGCATTGCTGCTGCAGGGATTTCAATCATGATACCAACTTGGATGTCATCCGCAACTGCAACTCCTTCAGAAAGAAGGTTTGCTTTTTCTTCTTCATAAACTGCTTTGGCTGCACGGAATTCTTTCAAAAGGGCAACCATTGGGAACATGATACGCAATTGACCATGAACAGAAGCACGAAGAAGGGCACGGATTTGTGTACGGAACATTGCATCTCCAGTTTCAGAAATAGAGATACGAAGGGCACGGAATCCAAGGAATGGGTTCATTTCATGTGGCATATCGAAGTAAGGAAGTTCCTTATCTCCACCGATATCCATTGTACGAACAACCACTGG
Organism: Streptococcus bouchesdurhonensis; assembly: GCF_948472335.1. Next base: position 248,921 of record NZ_CAOKTW010000001.1, read on the forward strand.
TTTACCATTCATTCCCTCAAGAACAGCTTTGTATGCTTCATACTGCTCATCTTCAGTTGGGAAATCTTGAGAATCCATGTACAAGAACTCTGTACGGTAAAGTCCAACCGCTTCTGCACCGTTGTTGTTAACACCTTCCACGTCTTTTGGAGTACCGATGTTAGCAGCCAACTCGAAGTGTTTACCGTCAGCAGTCACTGTTTGAGCATCTTTCAAAAGTGCCCATTCAGCTTTTTGTTTAGCATAAGCTTCACCAGCTGCTTTAAATTCTGCCGCTTGTTCATCTGTTGGGTTGATAATCACTTCACCAGTAATTCCGTTAACGGCAAGGATATCACCGTCTTTCACCACTTCAGTGATGTTATTTGTTCCCAATACAGCTGCAATTTCAAGTGTACGTGCCATGATAGCTGAGTGGCTTGTACGTCCACCGATATTTGTTACAAAAGCTTTTACAAAGTTTTTGTCCAATTGAGCTGTATCAGATGGTGTCAAGTCATGCGCAATCACGATTACTTCTTCATTGATAGAAGCTGGGTTTGGCAATTTCTTACCAAGAAGATTTGCCAATACACGTTTTGTCACGTCGCGGATATCCGCTGCACGTTCTTGCATATATGGGTTGTCTTCCATACCTTCAAAGATAGTGATGAACATGTCAGTCACTTCTTTAAGACCTGCTTCAGCATTGACTTTCTTAGCACGGATTGTTTCTTTAATCTGACCAATCAATTCTGGGTCAGCAAGAACCATCAAATGAGCGTCAAAAACTTGAGCCGCTTCTTCACCAAGCGTACCTACAGCTTTCTCACGGATAAGAGAAAGCTCGTTTTGAGAAGCTTCAAGAGCTACATCCAAACGAGCCTCTTCTGCGTTTGTATCTTCGACTGAAACAGTCTCGAATGACAAATCCGGTTGAACGAGTAGATATGCTTTTGCAACTGCAACACCATCAGATGCTGCGATTCCTTTAAGCATTTCTGTCATTTTCCTTATGCCAATCCTTCTTTTTCCATTGTTTCTGAGATTGCAGCGATAGCGTCATCTGCATCTGCACCTTCAGCTGAGATAGTTACATCAGCACCTTGGCCAACACCAAGACTCATAACACCCATGATTGATTTAAGGTTAACTGATTTACCTTTGTACTCAAGAGTGATATCTGAAGCAAATTTGCTTGCAGTTTGTACCAACAATGTTGCTGGACGTGCGTGAATACCTGTTTCTGCCACTACGTGGAAATCTTTAGAAGCCATAGTTTGACTCTCCTTTTGTTCTTTCTTTTTTGAGTTATATGTGATAACCCTTACAATTTGGTATTATACCATCTTCTAGGATTTTTTTCAAGCATTTTATGGGATTTATTCGATTTCCTTTCAGATAACTTGCTGAAAATCTTCTATTCTAGATAACAAAACACAGGATATAGTTTTCCAAAAAACTACTTCTAGGATAATTATCACTATTTCATAAAACAAACACTACATATTGTGTTTTGCAACCTTTAGTAGAAAAATAGACCACTATATTTAGTTTCAAATCATTGACAAAAATTTATTTTCTGATATACTAAGAAAGTAATCTATTTTGAAAGAGGAGTTACACAATGGTAACCGTTTATTCTAAAAACAACTGTGTCCAATGTAAGATGACTAAACGTTTCTTGGACAGTAATAATGTCGCTTATCGTGAAATCAATCTTGATGAGCAACCTGAGTACATCGATCAAGTTAAAGAGCTCGGTTTCAGCGCAGCTCCTGTGATCCAAACACCAACTGAAGTCTTTTCAGGTTTCCAACCAGGAAAACTGAAACAATTAGCATAATCTTAGTACATCATCCAGAAGAAACTGCTTCTAGGGCTAACTTAGAAGCCTTTCTTTTGTAATTAGATAAGGGAAATTTTATGGGATTAAAACATCTTGAAGACGTGACTTACTTCCGTCTCAATAACGAAATCAACCGTCCTGTCAATGGACAAATCATGCTTCATAAAGATAAGGAAGCCTTGGATGCCTTCTTTAAAGAAAATGTAGTTCCAAACACTATGGTTTTTGATTCAATCAAAGATAAAATCAACTACCTCATTGAACACAACTACATCGAAACAGCCTTTATCAAGAAATACCGTCCAGAGTTTTTGGAAGAATTGTCTCAATTTATCAAAGACCAAAACTTCCAATTCAAGTCTTTCATGGCAGCTTATAAATTTTACAATCAATATGCTTTGAAAACTAACGACGGTGAATATTATCTTGAAAGCATGGAAGACCGCGTCTTCTTTAACGCCCTTTATTTCGCTGATGGGAATGAAGCTATTGCCATCGATATTGCCAATGAAATCATCCACCAACGCTACCAACCTGCTACTCCTTCCTTCTTGAATGCTGGACGTGCTCGCCGTGGGGAGTTAGTATCTTGCTTCCTAATCCAAGTAACTGATGATATGAACTCTATCGGACGTTCTATCAACTCAGCTCTTCAACTTTCACGTATCGGTGGTGGTGTGGGAATTTCCCTCAGCAACCTTCGTGAAGCTGGTGCACCTATCAAAGGCTATGAAGGAGCCGCTTCTGGTGTCGTTCCTGTTATGAAGCTTTTCGAAGATAGCTTCTCTTACTCCAACCAATTGGGGCAACGTCAAGGTGCCGGTGTTGTCTACCTCAACGTCTTCCACCCAGATATTATCGCCTTCCTTTCAACTAAGAAAGAAAACGCCGATGAAAAAGTTCGTGTAAAGACCCTTTCACTTGGTGTTGTAGTACCCGATAAATTCTACGAATTAGCACGTAAAAATGAAGAAATGTACCTCTTCAGCCCATACTCTGTAGAACTTGAATACGGTGTGCCATTTAACTACATCGACATCACTGAAAAATACGATGAATTGGTCGCAAATCCAAACATCCGCAAAACAAAAATCAAAGCGCGTGATTTGGAAACTGAAATCTCTAAATTGCAACAAGAGTCTGGTTACCCTTATGTCGTCAACATTGATACGGCTAACCGTGCAAATCCTGTTGATGGTAAGATTATCATGAGTAACTTGTGTTCTGAGATTCTTCAAGTTCAAGAACCAAGCTTGATCAACGATGCTCAAGAATTCCTTCAAATGGGAACAGATGTTTCATGTAACCTTGGTTCAACCAACGTGGTCAACATGATGACCTCACCTGATTTTGGTCGTTCTATCCGTGCTATGGTTCGTGCCCTTACTTTCGTTACAGATAGTTCGCACATCGTAGCTGTTCCTACTATCGACCATGGAAATAGCCAAGCCCACACCTTTGGTCTCGGTGCCATGGGACTTCACAGCTACCTTGCCCAACAATTGATTGAATATGGATCGCCTGAGTCTGTTGAATTTACAAGCATCTACTTCATGCTCATGAACTACTGGACCTTGGTAGAATCAAACAATATCGCGCGTGAACGTGGTATCACCTTCCACAACTTTGAAAAATCAGACTATGCTAACGGAAGCTACTTTGACAAATATGTGACTGGCGAGTTTGTTCCAAAATCAGACCGTGTTAAAGAACTCTTCAAAGATGTCTTTATCCCAAGTGCTGCTGACTGGGCTGAACTTCGCGACAAGGTTCAAGCAGATGGTCTTTACCACCAAAACCGCCTTGCTGTAGCGCCAAATGGTTCTATCAGTTACATCAACGACGTTTCTGCTTCTATCCACCCGATTACGCAACGTATCGAAGAACGTCAAGAAAAGAAAATCGGTAAAATCTACTATCCTGCTGCTGGCTTGTCAACAGAAACCATTCCTTACTACACTTCTGCCTACGACATGGATATGCGTAAGGTGATTGATGTCTATGCTGCTGCAACTGAGCACGTGGACCAAGGACTTTCACTCACTCTCTTCATGCGTAGTGACATTCCAAAAGGTCTTTACGAATGGAAGAAGGAAAATAAGCAAACGACACGTGACTTGTCTATCCTTCGTAACTATGCCTTTAACAAGGGAATCAAGTCTATCTACTACGTCCGTACCTTTACAGATGATGGTGGAGAAGTCGGTGCCAACCAATGTGAAAGCTGTGTGATTTAATCTTTGCTTGAGGGAACTACATTTTCTCAGATAAGTGATTCATTCACCCTGCTAAACTAGAATAAGCATCTATACTATGAAATAACAAAAAGTCGGGCTTCCGACTTTTTGTGCGATACTCCTCTAGAATTATGATAAAATAGAAGTAATTGTGAGTTCGCAATACTAAACACAGAAAGAGATTTCAAAATGGAAACTTACTACAAAGCCATTAACTGGAATGCCATCGAAGATGTCATCGACAAATCAACTTGGGAAAAACTGACGGAGCAATTCTGGCTCGATACACGTATTCCCTTGTCAAATGACTTGGATGACTGGAGAAAGCTATCAAATGTAGAAAAAGACTTGGTAGGAAAAGTCTTTGGTGGTTTAACACTTCTCGACACTATGCAATCTGAAACTGGGGTTCAAGCCCTTCGCGCGGACATCCGTACACCACATGAGGAAGCTGTTTTCAATAACATCCAATTTATGGAATCTGTTCACGCTAAATCTTACTCATCAATCTTTTCTACCTTGAATACCAAAGCTGAGATTGAAGAAATTTTCGAATGGACCAATACCAATCCTTACCTACAAAAGAAGGCTGAGATTGTCAACGAAATCTACCTAAACGGTAGCCCACTTGAAAAGAAAGTTGCCAGCGTCTTCCTTGAAACTTTCCTCTTCTACTCTGGTTTCTTCACTCCCCTCTACTATCTTGGTAACAACAAACTAGCCAACGTCGCTGAAATCATTAAATTAATTATTCGTGATGAGTCAGTTCACGGAACCTACATTGGTTATAAATTCCAACTCGGTTTCAATGAATTACCTGAAGAAGAGCAAGAAAAGCTCAAAGAATGGATGTACGACCTGCTCTATACTCTTTACGAGAATGAAGAAGGCTACACAGAAAGTCTCTATGACGGTGTTGGTTGGACGGAAGAAGTCAAAACCTTCCTTCGCTACAATGCCAACAAGGCACTCATGAACCTGGGACAAGATCCACTCTTCCCAGATTCAGCAGATGATGTCAACCCAATTGTCATGAACGGTATTTCAACAGGAACTTCTAACCACGACTTCTTCTCTCAAGTCGGAAATGGTTACCTTCTTGGTGAAGTTGAAGCCATGCAAGACGATGACTACAACTACGGTTTAGACTAAGTCAACAATTTCAGAATTGATAACAAATATCATGGTTTGTTTAAAACAACCATGATATTTTTGTTTTTGTTTTCTTTTGTTTTTTAAATTGATTGATTGAATACTTTATGATAAAATAGTAATAGAAATAGAGGTGATAACGATGCTAAAGCAGGAAAAACTAGATAATATTCTAGAAACGGTAAATACAAAGGGAACTATTACTGTAAAAGAAATCATGACTCGCCTGGATGTGTCAGATATGACTGCTAGACGCTATTTACAAGAGTTGGCTGACAAGGATTTACTTGTTCGTGTGCACGGTGGTGCTGAAAAAATTCGCACAGGTTCCATTTTAAACAATGAACGTTCCAATATTGAAAAACAAAGCTTACAAATCGCAGAAAAACAAGAAATTAGCCGTTTTGCAGGCCATTTAATCGATGAAGGGGAAACTATTTTTATCGGCCCAGGTACAACCTTGGAATCTTTTGCCCGTGAACTTCCAATCGATAATATTCGTGTTGTAACAAACAGTTTACCAGTCTTTCTCATCCTAAACGAACGAAAACTAACAGATTTGATTTTAATCGGTGGAAACTATCGCTCTATCACTGGAGCATTTGTGGGAACACTAACCTTACAGAATTTGGCCAATCTACAATTTTCTAAAGCTTTCGTGAGCTGTAATGGTATCAAGGACAATGCGATTGCGACCTTTAGTGAAGAAGAAGGTGAATCCCAACGCATCGCCCTCAATAATTCCAATAAAAAATACTTACTAGCTGACAATAGTAAGTTCAATAAGTTTGATTTTTACACCTTCTACAATATCTCAGATATTGATACCATCGTTTCAGATTCTAAACTGAGCAAAGAAACCTTCGAACAACTTTCAAAACAAACAAAAATTATTCTTTCTAAACCATAAAACTGAGGATTGATAAAATATAAAATGCGTCATATCAAGAAAATAAGAATCTTGATATGACGCATTTTTTGATGAAGATTTTTACAAAGAGTTTCCTAGATTCTTTATGATTGTTGAAACGGCATAAAATCTGAATCAAAGGAGATATTATCCCATTCTTCAGGATTGATAAAATTTAAAAACAGATTTTTAAATTCTTCCAGCTCATAATCTGAATGACAAATCCATTCTTTACCAGTCGAGACATACCATTTTCCGAGACTTTTCAATTCTTCATTCGTCAAACACGGTGTTTGAGAGCATTTTTCGAAATTGATAATATAAACTTTTTCATAAATAGATTGGATTAAATCTTTGAACATCTTTTTGCCTCACTAAAATTCTATATCTAATTAGTAATTCTACTACTCAATCACTTGAGTTTCTGCTACTTTCTTGTACCAGTGAGCTGATTTCTTAGGATAACGTTCTTGTGTTTCAAAGTCTACATAAAAGAGACCGTAGCGTTTTTCATAACCGTTTGACCATGAGAAGACATCCATTAATGACCAAATGAAGTAACCTTTTACATTCGCTCCATCTGCAATAGCATCAGACAAGACTTCCAAGTGTTGTTTCACGTAATCAATACGGCCATCATCGTAAACAGTGTTATCGACGAACTCATCTTTATACCCGAGACCATTTTCAGTGATGTAAATCTTCTTGTAGTTAGGATAATCTTTCTTCACTCGCATGATTTGATCATACAAACCTTGAGGGTAGATAATCCAATCCCAATCCGTACGTGGTACATAGTCAGGAGCTACACGACGACCAACACCTTTAATTTGGTATTTAGAGCTTCCTTTTTCACCCTTACCATTATGGATGATTTCAGTTTCTCCATCAAAGGCTTCCATCCAGTCACTCATATAGTAGTTGATTCCTAGAAAATCATTCAAGTCTTTTGCAGCTTCTAATGCTGTAAAATCTTCTTCACGAAGATCCAAGCTACCACCATTGGCAGCCAAGATAGCCTCTACCCCTGCCAGGGTCTTTTCAGAGTAGTGACCCAGATAAGTTGCATCCAAGATAAATTTATTATGGATAATGTCCTCCAACTCTGCCGCAATAACATCTGCAGGATTTTCAGGATCTAGAGGATACTTAGTAGGCAGAGCATGAACAACCCCAATTTCACCTTTATAACCTTTCTCTTTGTACAATTTTACTGCACGTGCATGAGACACCATCATATTGTGGTGCGATTGGAAGACTTTGGCAAGATCGTACTGAATACCTGGAGGGAATTTACCAACCAAGTATTGACCATCACCGATTGGTCCAATTTCATTGAATGTTGTCCAATAGTTTACTTCTGGGAATTCTTCAAAACAGAAGGCAGCGTAGTCTACAAAGTGTTCGATATTTTCACGGTTTAAGAAGTCTCCATTTGAGTGGAGAGCTTCTGGTGTGTCAAAGTGATGAAGAGTTACAAAGGGCTCAACGTGACGTTTGTGACACTCTGCAAATAGATTATGATAAAACTCAACACCTTTAGCATTTACTTGACCGTAACCAGTCGGGAAAATACGTGACCAAGCAATAGAAATTCGAATACCATTGACACCATACTCTTCTGCCAACTTAAGGTCAACTGGATATCGATTGTAAAAATCACTGGCTGGTTCTGCAGTGTACCAGTAGTTATCTTCAAGATATTTATCCCAAGCAACTGGTCCTTTTCCATCAGTATGCGTAGCACCTTCTGCTTGATAAGCAGCTGTTGCGCCACCGAAAATAAAGTCTTTTGGAAGTGTTTTTGTCATTTTTTTCACCTATTTCTTGATTTAAATAAAGTAAAAGTGAGAGGAGAGGAGTCAGTGAGCCATCCTTCTCCATCTCACTTCTTGTACCGAGTCACCAAATTGTGACATGAGGAGGTAAAAACGATGTCTTTTTACCGACAAATTAACAAGGCGATTAGGAAATTCACCATAGCGATTTCCGTAACGAGAGGAGACTGTTTTATAGTCCCTATCGTTAATCGAATTGTGACATGAGGAGGTAAAAACGATATCTTTTTACCGACGAATTAATAAGGCGATTAGGAAATTCGCCATAGCGATTTCCGTAACGAGAGGAGACTATTTCAGAGTCCCTATCGTTAATCGAATTGAGCTTGTACAAATGCAAGAGCACCTTTTCCATCACGAGTTAATTTGATGTATTGAGCGCCTTCTGTCTTGGCAAGTTTAATACCTAGTTTATCTGTTTCTGCTTTCATATCTTCAAAGTTTGAAGCAACTTGAGGGGCAAGGATAACAAGATCAAACTCTGGCAACATTTCACGGTGAGCACCATAGCCACCTGCTGCTGCTTTCACAGGAACATTGTACTCTGCAGCTGCCTTGTTCAAAGCATTTGCAAGGAGACCACTTGTACCTCCACCAGCACATAGAACAAGGACATTTGTTTCGTCAGTGATTGTATTTTGAGCTGCATCGACACCCGCTTTCTCAAGAATAGCATCTGCTTTTGCAGTGTTGAAGTTTGCAGCAACTTTGTCTTTCAATTCATCATTAGATTTACCTGAACGCTCTTCTTCAAGAATTTGTTCATCATAGACTTTAAGGAATGGATAGTAAATGACTACGTCAACCACGATTAAAAGAGCAGCAAGAATGAATGATAGAACTTGGAAGTTCGTACCAAGAACTAGACCTAGTGGAGCTGGAGTTGTCCATGGTAGATTAGCAGTAAATGAGTTCATTCCAAGTGTTTCAATAAAGAATTTGAATATCCAAACGTTTGCGATTGGAGCAAAGATAAATGGAATGAAGAAGATTGGGTTTAATACAAGTGGTGCACCAAACAAGATTGGTTCATTTACACCAAAGAATGTTGGAACTACTGAAGCACGACCGATTGCACGGTTACGTTTAGATTTTGTTAACCACATGAACATGAATGGAACAACCAGTGTCGCACCAGTACCACCCATGGTAACGATAAACATTTGTGTACCAGAAGTAAGAATCTTGTCAGCGTGCATACCTTGTTGGAGAAGATTCAAGTTGACTTCGGCATTGGCATAGGTAATTGCTGCGATAGCAGGTTCAACAATAGATGGACCATGGATACCAACAAACCAGAAGAAGGCAAAGGCACCAAAGATAATGGTAATACCTAGATAACCATCAGCAGCAGAGAATAATGGTGCAAAGAATTTACCGATTGATTCTGCTACACTAGCACCCACAAAATGACGTGCTAGTAAATCAAGAGCATAAAGAGAAACCACTGATAGAGTGAATGGAATCACATCTTTAAAGACTTGTGAGATATTTGGTGGAACTTCGTCAGGCATACGAATAGTGACGTTGTTCTTAACACAAACCTTATAGATGGCTACAGTAACAAAGGCAGCAAGGAAGGCTGAAAGCAAACCTTTTGTCCCCAAGAATCCAGTAGCTAGGCCATTTTCGATAGGATCAGCTGCCAACATCAACAAACCAACAATTGCTGCCAACAATGTTGACATATAGTTGATTTGATTGGTTTTCTCCATGCTACGATTTACTGAGTCGGTCAGTGATTTAGCTGTTGTACCAGCTACCAAGAGAGCTAGAATCCCCATTGAATAGCTGTAAGGTTTCATCAGAAAAGCTACAACTTCATCAGACCATTTAAAGCCCCATGAGTTTGGTACAAAGGCGATTAAGATAAAGATACTTGAGAAGAGAATAACAGGCATACCTGCAATGAAACCATCACGAATGGCACGAAGGTAGATATTACGAGATAGTTTCTCAAAGAAAGGCTTTCCTTTCTCAATAAATGCAATTAATTTATTCATTACTTAACTCCTCTCTTGTAGAGTTCAATTAAATGGTGCATCAAATCTTTTAATAAGATAGTTGTCATCAAGTGGTCTTGGCCATGCATCATGGTTACACTATAGGCTAAGTCCTCACCTGAAGCTTCCTTAGCCAATAGACTTGTTTGCGCGTGGTGAGCCTCTGCAATGCAAGAACCAGCTTCCTCGACTAAGCTATCTGCTTTCGCAAAATCGCCAGCTTCAGCAGCTTTCAAGGCTTCCAATAGTTTTGAACGAGCATCGCCAGCATAGGCTACGATTTCAAAACCTAACAATGTTACTTCTTCTCTATTCATGATAGAATTCTCCTTAGGTATTTTTAATTAAATTTTTATGACAATAAACGTTGGATATGTAGAACTAGATAAACTCGTTCACTTTTATACAAATCAAGACCCGTATGTTGCGTAATCACATCATAGATCTTGGAACCAATCTCGAACGCTTTTGGATAGGATTGTTTAATATGATCTTCCATATCCAGAAGTGATTGGTTATCATCTCTAGATCTGTCTAAATAATCCAAGAAATAATTCAAATGTATCATAAAACGATCATAGAAATGATTATTCTCTTTGGTTCGTTGAATTGCATATTCCGTTAAAACTTCTTCAACATTCCTGAGAATTTCTTTCCTCTTATCAATCGACTCCACAAGTTCCACTTCATTTTCACCTTCGGCATTAATGAAATGATAAGCAATCCGAATAATTTCGTCCTCAGGAAAATGATCTGCTAGCTTCTGACGATAAATTTCAAAAGCTTCATTTGCGATTTGAAAAGCGACAGGATACTTAGTGGAAATATCTGGTAGATTACTATCCTTGTACCTTCCTTGTGCTAGAGCTTGGTAAGAACAGTAAATATGATCTGTCAAGGTTACGTAGAGATACTCTTGAATTGGATAATGATATTTCTTTGATAGCTTATCAATGATTTCATAGGTCACTGTGATAAAATCAAGCGGAACATCTTTGAGGAGAGCCATAAAGTTTTCTCTTGACTCTTCTGTCTTCATCCGAAAGATTTTCTCAATATGCTGTTCAGTAATCAAATCTCCCTTCCTCTTTCCAAATGTAATCCCCTTACCAATCACAATCACTTCTTCTCCTTTATCATTTCTGACAAGCGAGACATTGTGATTCATTGGATTTAGAATTCGATACATGTCATCCTCCTTTTATATCTTAAAGGTATATGAGTACAAAAAATGATCACAAATGAACTAGAAAATCAGCCGATTTCTAATTCACCTGTGATCATGCCTAATATTACTTAGTAACACTCACCTTGTATTAACTTGTGATTTAAGTATAGCACAAGTAAGTTATTTTGTAAACCTTTACATAAAACTTTTTTTAAAATTTTTTTAGATTCATGTTCCTAACCTAGGAGGACTTGCTTACACGCGTTCTTTCCATGAAGTCGCTGTTGTTTGAAGAACTTTATTGAGCTCATCAATGTTTTCAAATCCAGTTGTGCGAAGCCATTCGCGAGCTGCTGCTTCACCATCTTTAATGTAAGCTTCAACTGATCCAGCCCATGTAGCACGGCCACAAAGAACTCCGTTAAAGTTTGCACCTGATTCATGAGCAAATACAAGAGTATCTTGGAAGAGTTTAGCTGATACACCAGCACTCAAGTAGATGTATGGCAAGTTAGTTGCTTCATCTTGAGCTTTGAAGAAGGCTGCTGCTTCTTCACGTGTATAAACTACTTCACCTTCAGCGAAGCCTTCAACATATTTAATGTTAACAGGAACTTCTACTTTCAAAACATCAATGTTAAAGCGTGGGTCTGAGAAGACTTTCATAGCACCAATAACTTTGTGTGGTTTTACTTTCGCATATTCTACAGAACCTGCGTCCGCAATTTTTTCATCGTAAGCAAGGATTTCAAGGAAGAATGGAATATCTTCGGCCACACACTCAGAACCGATACGCTCGATGTAAGCTTGTTTTTCTTGGTTGAGTTCGTCTGAGCTATCTACATCATAGTAAAGCAAGAATTTAACTGCATCTGCACCTTCTTCTTTAATACGTTTTGCAGACCAAACATCCAAGCAGTCTGGCAAGCGTTTTGTACTTGTTGTGTCATAACCTGTTTTTTCATAAGCAAGAAGAAGACCAGCTTTTTCATCAAGAGCTTTAGTCGCTGGAAGTCCATACTCAGGGTCAAGAAGCATTGATGAAGCGTATTTAGTCAATTCATCTGCTACCAAGACTTTCAGTTCTTCCATTTGAGCCACTGTTGGTTCTTCTGTTTGGTGTTGAGCCATGAGGCGTTTCAAAGCACCGCGTTGGTCAAATGCAAGAGCTGAGATGATACCATTTTCATCAGAAAGTTTTTCTAAGCGTGCACGTTTTTGTTCTGTTAAAGCCATTTTATACCTCTTTTACTATTAATTGATCATATAGAGCTTGATAGTTGGCCATGTTGACATGACCAGTCATTTTTTCTTGAGCATTGAGCATACCAAGGACATTTGCCTTGATGAGTAGTTCTGCATCCGATTCTTTATGAAGTAAACCTGAAGAAATTCCAGCAACTGTAGAATCTCCAGATCCAACAGGGTTGACTACCTGAATTCTAGGAATATCTACCTTGTAGAAAGTGTCACCATGTTTGGCAAAAGCACCGTTGGCACCAAGTGAAACGATAATCCATTCAATACCTGCAAACAAAGGTTCTTGAAGGACTTCTTTTAATTCACCCAAATCCTCAGAAACTTCTCTTCCAAGAAGCTGAGATAATTCCTCATTATTTGGTTTGATGACTGTTGGTTTATGTGGTGATTCAAGAACTGCCTGAAGTGCTGCACCAGAGCAGTCCAAGACAACAGGCTTGCGAGCTTGATTAGCAAGTTCTACCAAGCTCGCATAGTAATCAACTGGAAGGCCAGCTGGCAGACTACCTGAGATGGCTACTACTTCAACTGACTCCAAGAGTTTTTTGAAATGTTCCAAAAAATCTTGACCTTCCTGTTCCAATACTACAGGACCTTTTTCAAGAACTTCTGTTTGGTTGTCTCCGTGGAGAATAGCGATACAGTTACGAGTTTCCCCCTGAATTGAGAAGAAATCTTTCTTTACTTGATCATCGATATTTTCAACCAAAAACTCACCAAGTTTGCCACCCACTAAACCAGTAGCAAGAACAGAATCCCCAAATTCTGAAAGTACTCGGGTAACATTGAGTCCCTTACCACCAGCCGTTTTGGTTACATCCACCACACGATTGACAGTATCAATCTTCAACTCATCCAAGGGATAGGAAATATCAATGGATGGGTTCATTGTGACTGTTAAAATCATAGGTTACCTCTTAGTCGTGGTATTCTCCGCGATCCCATTTTTCAAGGAATTCAGTGAAGAAGTTTGTGTCTGTTTGTTGAGCATTGTGACTTTCAACGTGTTCAATTTTCGCAATCAATTTCTTGTTTTCTTCAGATGGTTTGTATTCAGCATGGATGAAAGCTTCGATGATATCACACATGAGCAATTCACCAGTAATCTTACCACCAAAACCGATAACATTGGCGTTCAATTGTTCTTTAGCATAAAGGGCTGTTGTCATATCACGAACCAAGGCAGAACGGACACCTGGAACTTTATTTACAGCATTGTTGATACCAACACCAGTACCACAGATACATACTCCAAGATCAGCTTGACCGCTAGTTACAGCTTCCCCTACTTTTTTACCAAAGATTGGGTAGTGAGTACGTGTATGGTCATATGTACCAAAGTCAATAACTTCATATCCTTTTGATTTCAAAAATTCTGAAACCGCCATTTTTTCATCTGTTACGATGTGGTCACATCCAATTGCAATTCTCATTAGTTATTCCCTCCGATTAATTATATAAATCTAATATCATTTATCCCTACTCAAGAAAAATCAAGATTAGCTTAGGAAGCGAGCTGCAAGCATAACTGAGGTTAGCTAAAGTGAGCTGACAACAGATTATCTTGATTTTTGAAGAGTATTAGCACATTTTGTTCAACATGTCGACACGAATTTGGTGACGTCCACCATCGTATTTACCGTTAACAAATCCTTTAGCGATGTTTTTAGCCAATTCATCACCGACAAGTTGTGCACCCATAGTGATCATACGTGAGTTGTTGTGTCCACGAGTCATATAAGCTGAACGTTCGTCAGATACTTCTGCAGCAACCATTCCTTTGATCTTAGTTGCAACCATGAATGGACCAGCTCCATAAGCATCAATCACGATACCAAGGTTTTGTTCTTCTTTGTTTACTTCTGCAGCAACAGCAAGAGTCACATCAACAAAGTCTTGACCTTCAGCTGTAACATCCACAACGTGGAAGTTTTCTTTTTCCAAGAAGTCTTTCACAACTTCTTTCAATCTCAAACCTGCAGCATCTGCACCGATAACAATAGACATATTGTATACTCCTTTTTATTTTTCTAGGCTAATAAAACCTTTTATAGTTAGCAGTTTATACTCTTCGAAAATCAAATTCAAACCGAGTCAACGTCGCCTTGCCGTACTCAAGTACAGCCTGCGGCTAGTTTCCTAGTTTGCTCTTTAATTTTCATTGAGTATTACCTACAAAAAGCTTTCTAGCAGTTTATTGACAAATTGGATTGAATGAGATGAATGACACCTTATTCAAGTTTAGGAAACCAGCTTCCTAGAAATAATCTTTCTCTACGAAAGAGAATATAACAAGTGATTGTTTGTTTGTGACAAACATCATTTGTTGCTTACAAACATAATATACTCCTATTTCTTAAAAAAGTCAACAATTAATGTTTGTTTTTGTGTTTTTTTAATTAAAAAATTTCGATATCAAAACCAATTTGATCTACTTGAGCAGGTTCTAGGAGACGAACATTCTTCTTATCTTCTAGATGATCTCCTTCTTCAAGGGATGTTGACAAGCCAGACCATGGTTCAAAAGCAATGAAAGGTCCTTTATTCAAAGTTGACCATATAATGAGGTTTGGAAACTCTGCAAAACGAACTTTCAATCCCTTATCATGTTTACGAGAACGAAGGGCAATTGTTCTAGATTGCAATTCATCTAAGGTGACTGCATCAGTGCTGAAAAGATCATAGCTGAGGTCTAATTCTTTTTGACCTTCTAGCCATGGACTTCTATCTTGAAAATCAAGCATACCTGTTTCTGGGAAAGGACGTGGAACAGAGCAAGTCTCTTCTTTTTCAAACTCTAGATAATAATCTTCATAGACTTCATCATCAAGCAGAGGACAATTAAATCCTGGATGTCCACCAATAAAGTAAGGCATGACCTTGCTAATTTCTTTATTAAATATTTTGTATTGAGTCCGTACTGTCTTTCCAGTAAGGATATAAGTGATTTCTAAGCGGAAATGATAAGGGTAGTTCTGATAGCTATTCTCATCGTCTTCAATTGCAAAAGTTACACTATTATCTGTCTGTTCAACTAATTCAAATTCTTTCTTACGAACCAAACCATGACGAGGAATCTTTCCTTTGATTTCTTGTCCATTATCATCTATATAAAGTGCTGTATCCTCTCTCAATGAACCACAAATGGGGAAGAGAACAGGAGCTTGTCCACTCCAATAAGTAGCATCTCCTTGCCACAAATACTCAACTCCCTCGGCATCTTTTATAGAAGAAAGAGCCCCACCAAAACTGTTAAATTCAACTCTTAATTGTTCTGATTTTAATTCAATTACCATTATTTTCTCCGATTTCTTGATAGTTTATAAAAAACTAGGCTGTCACTCCTAATGGATGTCGACAACCTAGCTTTAACAATTTACATTTTATAGGAGCGCATTATTTTGCTTTTGCTGCGTACTCTTCGTTACGTTTGATCATTTGTTTTCTGTACCATGCAAAGATACCGATATAGAATACAAGGAAGACTACAGCACCAAGGATTGCTTTGATATCACCAGTTGTAGTGTTACCAATTGTCCAACCAAGAAGTTTTTCGATTGGTCCTTCAAGAGTTGAGTGAGTAATCAATTGAGTTTGGCTCACACCTTCTGGGAATGCACCTACACCTTTAGCAAGTTCTGTTGCAAATGGAGCGATAAGTGTACCTGAAAGAAGGAAGAGTGGCAACAAGAGTGTTCCGAAGATAATCATACGGAGCAATTTACCACGTGTTACAACCAAGAGAGCTGGAGTAACACCCATAGCGATGATACCTGCAAGTGGCAAGATACCATTTCCGACGTTTGAAAGAAGCACAGCTTCAACCAACATGATTGGTGCAAGTACGTTTGCACAAGCCCAAACTTCAGCACGACCAGCGATGAAAGGCCAGTCAAGACCGATGTTGAATTTACGTCCTTGAAGACGTTTAGTAGCAACGTTTGTAATACCTTGTGAAAGTGGCTCTACGGCAGCGATGAACCATGAACCGATAAGTGAGAAGAGTTCCAAAGACACACCAGCTGTCAAACCAAGAGACAACCAACCTTTAATAACTAATTGCTAGTTTGCTGCATCTTCTACGCCAGCAACTGGATGTGGAGTACCCATCAAACCGATAACGATACCAAGGATGAAACCGATGAAGAATTTAGATCCCCAGAAACCGATTTTCTTGTTCAATTTAGCAGCATCAAAGTCATATTTATCAAGACCTGGGAAGAATTTTTCAAAAATCTTATCCAAAACCATGATAACTGGGTTCATCATGTAGTTCATGTGAGTTGAAGTCATTGGTGATGAACTTGGTGCGTTAAGAAGGTCATCAAATGTAGGTTTCATCAAATCAGAGTTGATGATTTTAAGAACACCTACAAGGACAACTGCTGCAGTGGCGATGAAGAGTGAAACCCCTTGGCTTACACCGTTGTTGTCTGCATACCATTTAATCAAAAGACCTGTGATAGACAAGTGCCAGATATCGAAGATATCAACGTCAAGTGTATCAGTTTTCTTCATAGCAAGCATCACTACATTGACAATCAACATGATGAGCAAGAAGTAAAGTGTCCAAGCAGATCCCCAAGTGATTGTAGCAAGTGGTGCCCAACCAACGTCAGTGATGTTCAATTGAATACCAGTATTTTCAACGAATTTTGCAAGTGATGCTGAGAAAGCACCATTCAGCATACCGATGATAGCACCGATACCAGTAAGAGCGATGGCAAGTTTGATACCACCTTCAAGTGCTTTGGAGAATTTCACTCCAAAAAGTAGAGCCAATACTGTCAAAATGATCAGCATGATGATTGGCCCACCCATATCCAAGATAGGTTTGAACAGCTTATTGGCTAGTTCGATAATGACATCCATAATAGTTCCTCCCTTTTTATAGTTATATGAATGTTAACAAATTAAAATTAGCTTAACCCGTGTTCTTTGATAGCTGCTTCAATATTATCAAATACTGGAGCACTCATTGCTGGGATACGGAATAAGATTGGTCCAGCTTCGATAACTGGAATACCTGGGTCAAAACCAAGATCTGTTGCAGCAATTGGTGTAAAAATGTCATAACCTTTGATAAGGTCTTCATTAACGTCTTTTACCATAACTGCATCACAGTGAACATCAAAACCGCGGTTTGAAAGTTCTTCTTCAAGAGCACTTTTAATTTGGTGGCTTGAGTTAACACCTGCACCGCAGGCAGCAAGAATTTTAATCATATGGATTTCCTCCGATTTAATATTTTTAATAGACAAAATTAAGCAATTGCTTCAGCAATATAAGCATAGAGGGCTTCTGGTTCAGAAATTTTTGATAGGTCTTCAAGATGACTATTTCCAGTAAAGAAGTCCATCAACTGAGCAAGAATGTTCGTTTGACTTGAACTTGAGTTATTAATGATAAAGAAGAGCAAGGATACTTCTACTTCCTTATCTGGCGCAATCATATTGTGGAAAGTCACTGGTTTTTCTAATCGAACGACCACAACTTTTTCGGCTAGATTATGAACAATATCTGTGTGAGGAATAGCCACATTCGGCAAATCCTTACCCAAAAATTCCATATCTAGGCCAGTTGGAAATGACTTTTCACGCGTGATCAAGGCTTCACGATAAGTTGGAGTTACGATTTCTCGTTCTTCCAATAAAGTAGCAACCTGATCAAAGAGATGTTCTTGATTATCCGCTTCTAAGCAAAACACAAGGTTTTTGTCAAAGAAATGATCTAATCCCATAAGGTTTTCCCTTCTTTCCATTAACTTTATGCTATAAGTATAACACTATATGAAATCGTTGTCAATAATTTTTTGTTGTTTTTTGTCCTTTTTTTTGATTATTTTGTTTATTTTTTATCTTTATAAGCAAAACAAACATTTAAAACAAACACTTTAAACGATTTAATCCTATTATAAATGCAAAAAAACAGGCCTATTTAAGCCTGTTTTACTATTGATTCTTATGTAAGTTTCCTGTGAACAAGAAAAACAATTATGATAACTTATTCTTCATCCATGCTCAAGACGCTAAGGAAGGCTTCTTGTGGAACTTCTACTGATCCGATAGCTTTCATGCGTTTCTTACCAGCTTTTTGTTTTTCAAGGAGTTTGCGTTTACGAGAAACGTCACCACCATAACATTTAGCAAGTACGTTCTTACGAAGGGCCTTGATATCAGTACGAGCGACAATCTTCTGTCCAATAGCTGCTTGAATTGGCACCTCAAATTGTTGGCGAGGGATGATTTTCTTAAGCTTATCAACGATGAGTTTTCCGCGTTCGTAGGCAAAGTCCTTGTGAACGATAAAGCTAAGGGCATCCACCTTGTCTCCATTGAGAAGGATGTCCATTTTGACCAGCTTAGAGGGGCGATACTCTGACAATTCGTAGTCAAAGCTTGCATAACCACGTGTTGAAGACTTAAGCTTATCAAAGAAATCAAAGACGATTTCAGCCAGTGGAATTTGATAGATAACATTGACACGGTTATCATCAATATAGTCCATAGTCACAAAGTCACCACGCTTGCGCTGAGCTAGCTCCATTACAGCTCCTACGAACTCCTGTGGTACCATGATTTGCGCCTTAACATAAGGCTCTTCAATGGTCGCAATCTTGGTAGGATCTGGGAACTCAGATGGGTTAGATACATCCATAGACTCACCGTCGGTCAAGTTAACCTTATAGATAACAGATGGAGCTGTCATGATGAGGTCAATGTTGAACTCACGTTCCAAACGCTCTTGGATAACATCCATATGGAGAAGTCCAAGGAAACCACAACGGAAACCAAATCCAAGTGCCTGAGATGTTTCTGGTTCAAACTGCAGACTAGCATCATTCAGTTGCAATTTTTCAAGCGCTTCACGTAGGTCATTGTACTTGTTTGACTCGATAGGATATAGACCCGCAAAGACCATAGGATTCATTTGTTTGTAACCATGTAATGGCTCAGCCGCAGGATTGGTTGCCAAGGTAACGGTATCACCCACACGAGTGTCCTGAACTGTCTTGATAGATGCAGCGATATATCCAACGTCACCAGTAGCAAGGAAATCACGACCAACTGCCTTGGGTGTAAAGATACCGACTTCCGTAACATCAAAAGTCTTGCCATTGCTCATAAGCTGAATCTTATCACCAGGTTTAACCACCCCGTCCATGACACGCACTTGAAGAATAACTCCACGGTAAGCATCGTAAACAGAGTCAAAAATCAAGGCCTTAAGTGGTGCCGTCACATCACCTGTTGGTGCTGGTACTTTTTCTACGATTTGCTCGAGGATTTCTTCAATCCCAATACCAGCCTTGGCAGAAGCCAAAACTGCTTCACTGGCATCCAAACCAATGACATCTTCAATCTCTGTACGCACGCGCTCAGGGTCTGCAGCAGGCAGGTCAATTTTGTTAATGACTGGCATGATTTCCAAATCATTGTCCAAGGCTAGATAAACGTTGGCAAGGGTTTGAGCCTCAATACCTTGAGCAGCATCAACCACCAAAATAGCACCCTCACAGGCAGCTAGCGAACGTGAAACTTCATAGGTAAAGTCAACGTGCCCCGGCGTGTCAATCAAGTGAAAAATGTAAGTTTCCCCATCTTTTGCAGTGTAATTCAACTCGATGGCATTGAGTTTAATAGTAATCCCACGTTCTCGCTCTAGATCCATACTGTCCAAAAGTTGAGCTTGCATTTCACGACTGGATACTGTCTCTGTCTTTTCCAAAATGCGGTCTGCTAGAGTTGATTTCCCATGGTCAATATGAGCGATAATAGAGAAGTTACGGATCTTCTCCTGTCGTTTTTTCAATTCTTCTAAGTTCATGATTCTCTTCCTTTCAGGGTATCTATTTATTATAAATTGTTTTTGACATTTTGACAAGACCATACCCTGCTAGGAGTACTAATCTTCAGCAACAAAGCCGTCATTTTCGATAAAGTGGTGTTCTGTCATTCCTTGATCTGTAAAGACAATCCCATGAAGGACACCACCATAAACAGCTCCTCCATCCATTCCAATCTTGCCATCTTCTGTAGTCCAAAGCTCAGCAGTACCACGCTCTTGCTTTAGTAAACCATAGACTGGTGTATGTCCGAAGACAATGGTTTTTCCAGTATGATTTTCGGCTTCGTGGAATGGTTTTCTAAGCCAGACTTTCTTGTAATCTGTAGTTTCATGCCAGTCATCCAAGGTCAAATCAATACCTGCATGAACAAAGATATACTTGTCTGTCTCTACCACAAACGGCATTTGACGAATAAATTCGACCAAGTCTGCCGCTTCAGTAGCAACACGATTGGCATCCTCAACTCCATCAACCGGTGCATCCAAAGGACGACCTAGGATAGAGTTAATGGTTGTATCTCCACCATTGCGACGATAGTGATCATAGCTTTCTTCTGGATCATCTAGCCATGTCAAAAACATATACTCATGATTTCCTGACAAACAGATAGCCCCTTGATTATCCACTAAGTCCTTAACCATCTCTAGAACACGGCGACTATCTTCACCACGGTCAATCAAATCCCCTAGAAAGAGTAACTGGGTCTGACCATCCCATGTTTTGAGAAGGTCTTCCAGCATCCCAGCTTTTCCGTGAACATCTCCAATTACATAATAGTCTGTCATCTTATTTCTCCCTGTTTCTCAACAATTCTCTGGCTTGCGTCAGGGCTGCTTCCGTCACATCATCACCTGCCAACATCTTAGCAACTTCTTCCACTCGCTCTTCAACCGTCAAGAGACGAACAGTCGAAACCGTTGAATGCTCATTGCTAATCTTCTCAATAAAGAATTGATAATCCGCAATCGCAATCACTTGTGGCAAATGGGAAATAGCCAGAACCTGCCCATGCTGACCAATTTTATGAATCTTCTGCGCAATAGCCTGAGCTACACGACCTGAAACTCCCGTATCCACCTCATCAAAGACAATGCTGGTCTTGCCTTCTTTACGTGAAAAGGCAGACTTAATGGCTAACATGAGACGAGATAATTCCCCGCCAGACGCAACCTTGACCAAGGGTTTAAAGTCTTCACCAGGGTTGGTTGAAATGTAAAACTCAACCATTTCATTTCCCTCACGACTGAATTTGCCCTTGCTAAAACGAACTTGAAACTGGGCTTTTTCCATATAGAGGTCTTGCAGTTCTTGTTTAATCTCTGCTTCGAGCTGCTGAGCCAAGTCATGACGGGCAGATGCAAGCTGACCTGCCAAGTCGACAAGATTAACTTCCAATTTCTTAAGCTCTGCTTCCATGTCCTCAGACGAAAGATTATTACCTGTCAAGAGATTATATTCTTCCGTAATCTTGGCAAAATAAAGCAAAACATCGTCTACAGTCCCACCATACTTGCGGGTAATAGTATGAAGGAGATCCAAGCGATTCTCAACCTGCATGAGGCGATTGCCATCAAAATCAAGGTCCTCAATAATAGCTTCCAAACGTTTGCTAATGTCTTCTAAGACATAGTAGGTCTCAGACAGTGAGCTTGAAATTTCACGGTATTCAGGGTCATACTCTTCGACACTTTCCATGTCATTCATGGCTGAACGAACATTGGCCAGACTTGAAAAGTCTTCATTGTCCAACATACTGTACGCATTGGTCAGCGTATCCGCAATATTTTTATGATTAAGAAGTTTATCACGCTCTTGGTTGAGAGACAGGTCTTCTCCAGCCTGCAAGTTTGCCGCCTCAATCTCTGCCATTTGAAATTCCAACATTTCAATACGTGCCTTGTGTTCCTGTTGGTTTTTCTTGACTTCCAGAACCTGCTTACGCATTTTTCGATAGGCATCAAAACTCGTTTGATAGGTTTCTTTCAAGGCCCAAAAGCCTGTATCACCAAATTCATCCAACATTTGAATATGCAGTTGGGGACGCATTAACTCCTCTTGGTCATGCTGACCATGAATATCTACCAGATGTTGCCCAATAGCGCGCAAAACAGACAGATTAACCATCTGACCATTGACACGGCTGATACTACGACCATTTTGCAGAATTTCCCGACGGATGATAATCTCATCCCCCATTTCCAAACCTTGATCATCGAAAATTTCCTGCAAAAGGCGACTATTCTCAACTGAGAAAAGCCCCTCAATCTCTGCCTTTGGCGCACCATGACGAATAACATCTGTCGTCGCACGAGCTCCCAACATCATATTCATGGCATCAATGATAATCGACTTCCCTGCACCTGTTTCACCGGTCAGAACCGTCATCCCCTTTTCAAAATTGAGAGATATAGCCTCAATAATGGCAAAGTTTTTTATCGAAATTTCAAGTAACATATAGACCTACCAATTTTTTACTTGTTCAAAGATTTCCTCAGCTAGACTTTCACTTCTGGCAATGACTAAAATCGAACTATCATCAGCCAAACAGCTAAAAATCTTATCCGCAAAAGTCTCGATTAACTGAGCTTTTACAAAGGCTGTGTTTCCTGGAATAACTTGGAGATTGATCATCTTGTCCATCAATTCAGCTGACTCAATATTGTCTTCAGCCAGTTGCAAACTTTTCACGATTGATTTTGGCAATTCATAGACATAGGTATTGTCTCTCAAAGGAATTTTGACAATACCTAGCTCTTTGATATCTCGGGATACCGTTGCTTGAGTGGCAGTAATGCCAGCTTCTTTCAAATGTTCTACGATTTCTTCTTGTGTACCGATTTGATAATCTGTCACAAATCGTCTAATTTTTTCAAGTCTCTCTTTTTTATTCATTTTTAAATTGACTATGCGCCCTCTCTACTACTTCTTCAATCTCAGCAAGAACCTGATTACTTGCTGACTCTTCTTTTTTCAAATACGCTAAAAATTCAATATTTCCATGCCCACCTTGGATGGGAGAAAAGTCCAAACCAAGGACTGAAAAACCTTCCTCTACTGCCATAGCTGTTACAGATTCAAGGACTTTCTGATGGACCTTGGCATCGCGAATAATTCCATTTTTCCCAATCTGCTCACGTCCTGCTTCAAACTGAGGCTTAACTAGAGCCACAACCTGACCTTGAGCTGCCAAGACTCGATGCAAGGCCGGAAGGATCAGACTGAGAGAAATGAAACTCACATCAATACTGGCAAAGCTCGGTTCCTTTTCGAAATCAGTCTTTTCAGCATAGCGGAAATTAAACTGCTCCATGCTGACAACTCGTGGGTCTTGGCGTAATTTCCAAGCCAACTGATTGGTGCCGACATCGACTGCAAAGACTAACTCAGCACCATTCTGTAACATGACGTCGGTAAAACCTCCAGTAGAGGCCCCGATATCAATCGTTGTTGCCCCTTCCACTGACAATTCAAAGACCTGCAATGCCTTTTCCAGTTTCAAGCCACCACGACTGACATACTTGAGTTTCTCGCCCTTGAGTTTTAGCTCGGTGTCATCTGGAATTTTCTCTCCTGGCTTGTCAAACCGTTCTCCATTAAGGACTGCTACGACTAGACCAGCCATTACTCCACGCTTGGCCTGTTCTCGCGTTTCAAACAAGCCCTGTTTATAAGCTAGTACATCCACTCTTTCCTTAGCCATTGATTCTCAAACTTTCTACTACTTTTACAATCGATTCTGTTTCAAAGGGAACCTGCTGAGCAATTTCTTCTAATTTGGCATTAGCTTGATCCAGAGTTTGGTTACAAAAGGCAATAGCCTCTTTCAAGCCCAACAAGGCTGGATAGGTTGACTTTTCTGCCTGCAGATCCTTTTGAGGTGTCTTGCCGATTTCCTCAAAACTAGCTGTCACATCCAACACATCGTCTCTGACCTGAAAAGCAAGCCCAATCAATTCACCTACAGTTTTCAGCTTTGCCTGCATCTCAGGTGCCAATTCGGCTATAATAGCAGCTGCTTGGAAGGGATAAGCTAATAGTTTTCCAGTCTTATTAGCATGAATGGTCTGGAGTTCTTCTAAAGACAAATGCTGGTGTTCGCCTTCCATATCCAAAACTTGCCCTGCAACCATTCCCAGACTACCTGAAGCAAAGGATAAGTTAGCAATCAAGTCCACCTTGATCTGACTTGGCAAATCTGCCTGCGCTATCAAGGCATAAGGATCTAGGAACAAGGCATCTCCAGCCAAAATGGCCATAGCTTCACCGAATTTCTTATGGTTGGTCAAACGCCCTCGACGATAATCATCATCATCCATGGCAGGAAGATCATCGTGAATCAAGCTCCCTGTATGAATCATCTCCAAAGCCGCAGCCACCTGCGCATGTGCTGGTTTAATAGCCACCTGCAAGGCTTCCAAAACTTCTAACAAGAGAAAAGGACGAATACGCTTGCCACCAGCATGAATGGAATAGAGAACAGACTCTCGCAAACTAGAGGCAAACTGCTGGTCTCCATAAAAGTCTTCCAAGGCCGACTCGACAAGAGCTAATTTTTCTTGCTTTTTCATTCAAAATCACTTTCTGTTCCATCTTCTTGCATGACCTTAACTAAGGTCTTTTCAGCCTTGTCCAGCGTCGCTTGGAGTTCTTTTGACAAGACCATACCCTTTTGAAAGGCAGCAATCGCATCTTCCAGAGCAATTTCACCATTTTCCAAACTTTGAACAATGGTCTCCAGTTCTGCTAGATTTTCCTCAAATTTCTTTTGTTTTGACATCTTTAACCTCTAATTCTACTCGACCATCTCGCATCAAAAGCGTCACTTGGTCTTTTTTCTTCAAACTCTCAACCGAATCTACAACGGACTCTTCTTTTTTGACAATAGCATAACCACGCGCCACAATTCGACTGGTATCCAACATCAACAAGGCTTCTGAAAGTCGCTTCACTTCAGCAACCTTGGCATCATAAACCAGAGCCATTTGGCTACGGAGGAGCTTATCCAACTGGCCTAAACGGTCTTGATAGCGTTGGATTTTGGTAACAGGTGATAATTGTACCAGTCGATGTATCCTTGCTTGGACGACTTGTTTGTTATCAGAAATCCGTGTTCGCAAACTTTGTTTCAAACGCAATTGCAGTTGATCCAAGCGTTGCAAATAGCCATCATACAAGCGCTCTGGCTGTCTAAAGATAACAGAATGACTGCATTTTTTCAAAGCTTCTTGTTTCTTCGATAGGACATTTCGGACTGCTGTTGCCATTCGTTTTTCCTGATTTTGCAAATGAGCTAATAGATCCAACTTGGTCACAGGTGTTGCTAGTTCAGCTGCAGCTGTTGGCGTCGCAGCTCGTCTATCTGCCACAAAATCCGCCAAGGTCACATCTGTCTCATGTCCCACACTAGAGATAACTGGCAAACGAGACTCAAAAATAGCTCGTACCACAATTTCTTCGTTAAAGGCCCAGAGATCCTCGATGGAACCACCACCACGACCAATAATGAGCAAATCCAAATCGTCCCGTTGATTGGCACGCGCAATATTTCGAGCAATTTCCTCCGCAGAACCCTCACCTTGAACCTTAGTCGGATAGAGGAGGATATCGACACCTGGAAATCGCCTGCTAACGGTCGTGATAATATCTCGAATAACGGCTCCACTGCGACTGGTTACTACACCAATTCTCTTAGAAAATTGGGGCAGAGGTTGCTTGAACCTCTCTTGAAACAGGCCTTCTTCTGCCAATTTTTTCTTGAGTTGTTCAAACTGAATCGCAAGCGCCCCAACCCCATCAGGCTCTGCCTTTTCAATGATAATGGAGTAGCTTCCACTTGGCTCATAGACCTGCACACGCCCAATCACATTGATCTTCATCCCTTCTTCCAGGTCGAAACCTAATTTCTGATAAATTCCAGACCAGATGGTCGCTTGAATAACTGCATGGTCATCTTTTAGGGAGAAATATTGGTGAGTAGGTCGTTTACGAAAATTGGAAACTTGACCAGTTAAATAGACCCGTTCCAAATAAGGGTCTTTATCGAATTTCATTTTCAGATACTTGGTCAAAGTTGTTACCGATAAATACTTTTCCATCTCCACCTACTATTCATTTTCTTGCTCTTTCATGAGTATTATTATACCAAAAATATGCCTAAAAATCTTCATTTATGTACCATTATAAGGGAAAAATAAAAAAGGAGGCAAGGCCTCCACGTCTGATTATTTGCTGTTTCGAGCTTCTTCCAAAATCTTTGCAATCTTGGTCGTCAACAGGTCGATAGCCACTGTATTGCTGACTCCCTCAGGAATGACAATATCAGCATAACGCTTGGTTGGCTCGATAAACTGGTGGTACATTGGTTTAACCACACCCAAGTACTGATCAATAACGCTATCAAGGCTACGGCCACGTTCTTCCATATCACGCTTGATACGACGAATAATGCGCACGTCATCATCTGTATCCACAAAAATCTTGATATCCATCAAATCACGCAGGCGCTTGTCCTCCAAGACCAAAATCCCCTCAACGATAAAGACATCTTGAGGCTCTTGACGATAGGTTTTGCTGCTTCGTGTATGCTCTGTATAGTCATAAGTCGGGATGTCCACCGGACGCCCTGCCAACAATTCCTTAATCTGTTCGATCATCAAGTCTGTATCAAAGGCAAAAGGATGGTCGTAGTTGGTTTTGACACGCTCTTCAAAGGTCAAATGAGACTGATCCTTGTAGTATGAATCATGCTCAATCATGGAAATCTTTTCATCAGGAAAATGCGATAAAATGGCTCTTGAAACACTGGTCTTACCACCACCAGAACCACCTGTCACTCCGATAATGATTGGTCTATTTTGCATGCTATCCTCCGTTTTTTTATCCGTCGTCTATTCTATCATAATTTTTGCAAAATTTATAGTCTGGTTTGAATAGTCTAGGGGAAACAACACTCCCTACACCCCAGTTAGATCAGCTAAAAACCTTCCTTGGCTTGTATAAATTGTCTCGCTTTTCTAGAATAGCTAGTAATTTATCATCTTCAAAGGCAGCTAATTCTTGTTCTGTTTGTTCGAGTTCGATAAAACGACCAAAGCGTACTTCTGTAGCCTCTTCTTGAGTTAGGAAAACTTTGACAAGGTCGCCTGTCCCAATCTCTAGAGGATGGAGAAAGTCCAATTGACCAGCCTTCACTTTTTCAGCAATTTCTTCCAAGGTAAGAGCATCTTCTAGCTGTAAACCAGCTGCACTAGTTCGAGTCAGATGAGACATATGGGCCGCATAGCCAAGTTTTTCTCCCAAGTCAACCGATAAGGTACGAATATAGGTTCCCTTGCTACATTTTACACGAAAAGTGAATCGTGCAAGGTGATCCTCATAAGAAATCGGACTTGTTCGTTCAAATTGATAAATAGTCACCTGACGTTCTGGGCGCTCTACTTCCTGTCCAGCACGCGCATACTCATAGAGCTTGCGACCATTGACCTTAACAGCAGAATACATAGGCGGAATCTGGGTAATAGGCCCAGTCAAGCTCGTAATTACTTCATCAACAAGCTTTTCATCCAAGGGCGATAAAACAGGTGTCTCTGCGACCACTTCCCCACTGGCATCCTCAGTCGTCGTGGAATAACCAAGAGTGATTTCTCCCTCATAGACTTTACCCTCATCCTGCATAAACTCGACCATACGTGTCGCCTTGCCAACCGCAATGGGCAAAACACCCACTACATCCGGATCTAAGGTCCCACCATGACCAATCTTCTTGGTTCCCAAAATCTTACGCAGTTTAAAAACCGCATCATGCGAGGTCATCCCCGCTTCTTTTTTTAAGTTGATAATACCGTTCATTTTTGCTTTCTAATTCCCTTTTCACTTTACATCAACATATTCTATCTTAGACAGATTTTAAAACTATATCAGCTTATTTTTCTAAATACTTCCTAGCTTCCTGAACATAAAAGAGCTCTGGATTTTCATGGACGATACTTTCAAACAAACTACGGGCACGAGCTTCATCTCCTTTTAATTGGGCATTGAGAGCGCCGTAATAAGAAAACATGATTCGAGCTAGCTTACTTTCTGGCTCAGTAATGTTAAAGTAGTCGTTCACTTCTTTATTGAACACAATATCTTTTATGGCTTGGGCTTGAGCAACAAGTGTAGCTTTGCCTCCTTTAAAATCTGGCGCCTTGGACAATTGTTCCTCAAAGAAAGCAATATCTTGCACATCTTGGAGATGAATGGAAACTGTTAATAGTTCAAAGCTTGATATTAAAAACGCAGGGGTTCTGAATCTCTTCCAAATTTTTTTCAAATCATATTTGGACATATTTTCCTTGGCAGCTTGAAAATCTCCTTTTAAATAAGCCACTCGACCTTGGATAATTTGGTAATTCTCACGATATGTTGCCCTAAAGGGCTTAATAGATTTTTCTGATTGAACTCTTAACATGTCTTCATATAGCTTAAGATCAATAGAATCGTGTAACACTAGAACAATAACTTTTCTAGATACAAATCTTAAATAAAATACAAAGACGAGAACTAAAAAGTCAATAACTAATAATATGAGTCCCAATATTTCCAAATTGCTTTGAAATATTAAAAATACTGCCATCACATAAATATCCAAGACTAAAAATAAGCAAATTAGAATAACCCTATCAAGTTGTAAAAGAGTGTTTTCTGTCGCCCTACTTACTATTTTTTTTTACTAATTTCATATATTACTCTCATTTCACTGATTCTAAATATTTTTTCGCTTCCTGAACATAAAAGAGTTCTGGATTTTCATGGGCAATGCTTTCAAACAAACTTCGGGCACGAGCCTCATCTCCTTTTAGCTGAGCATTGAGAGCTCCGTAATAAGAGAACATGATTCGAGCTAATTTATTTTCTGGTTCGGTGGTGTCGAAGTAGCCTGTAACTTCTCCATTGAGTATTTTTGATACTGGTTCAATTAAATCCAACATTCTATTTTTATCAATTCTTTTAATTTTTTCCCAATCATAAGAAACTAAAAGTTTAGAAATTTCATCCGTCTCCCTTAAATGAAGGTATGATAATGATTCTATAAATACGATGTTTAGTTCATAAATACGTTTCAAATTCAATTTAGAACTTTTAACTCTTATTCGTTCAGCATATTGGATTGCCTCACTAAAATTCCCTTGATAGAAAGCACACCTAGCTAAACCCAGATTTAAGGCATTTAAATTCCCTGTTTTATTATCAGGCCGCCTTTCATAAGTTTCAGTTAAAAGAGAAATATATTTTATAAAATTCACTTGCTCGTATAAAATAACTTCTGCAACGTGATTTACTAAAAAATGAGTTATTACAACGATAATAGTCAGTAATGTTAGAAATATGAGCAATAATGTAGTAACGACGGTTGATTTTACGAATAATAAACTAATTGCTGTTGCTATAATTATCCAACGTAGATAAAATAAAATAAAAACCTCCAGTATGCTGCAGATTCGAACTGATGACCAATTCGAGATATTCTTAGAAATATTATCTAACATAAAAAACTCCTATAAAAAATTACAAACTAATTTATATAAACAAACTAGCTAAATGAGCTAGCAAAGTAGCTCCAGCTTTTAAGAAAAATTAATTCAATTTTATCAGCTGACCATGTTCTAATAATTTCTATAGTTCTTTTCATATAACACTCCTGTTTTTAAGATAATCTCACTCCCCCTTCAGTGCTTCAAACTTCGCTTTCATGGTTGGATTTTTACGTGTCAATTTCTTGACAGAGACATCTTCCAGCTTATTATTAGCCAGACGGAGTTGGTTTTCAGATGTTGTTAGGAACTTTTTAACCTCTTCCATGCGTTTGATCGCCTTGTCGATTTCATCGATTGCTTTGCCAAAGTTGGTCGAAGCAGAGTTATAGTTCTTGGCAAAGGCTAGCTTAAAGGCATCCAAGTCTTCTTCAAAGTGCGTAATATCAATATTTTGCTCACGAACCAAGGCCAGCTCTTGCTTGTATTTTAGGGAATTAAGCGCCGCATTTCGCAAGAGCCCAATCAACTGGATAAAGAATTGAGGGCGAACCACATACATCTTTTCATACTCGTGGCTGACGTCAACAATCCCTGTGTTAAAGTAATCATTATCGGCTTCAAGCATGGTTACCAAAACCGCATATTCACAGTTCTTCTCCCGACGGTCCTTGTCCAATTCCTTGTAAAAATCTGCATTCTTGTGCTTCTTCTCTGTTCCGTCAGCTTCATTTTTCATCTCAAACATGATGGAAATGATTTCAACACCATTTTCATCACTCTCGCGGAAGATAAAGTCGCCTTTGGAACCACGCGCAGAAACCTTGTTATCCTTTTCAAAGTAAGCATTTGGAAAGGCGAAACTACGGACCTTATTAAACTCACTCTCTGCATACTGTTCCAAACTTTCCCCTATAGCTTTTGTAGATTGTTGGG
Organism: Streptococcus bouchesdurhonensis; assembly: GCF_948472335.1. The sequence continues at coordinate 279,617 of NZ_CAOKTW010000001.1, forward strand.
CTTTGAAATTCTTGTAAAATTCGACTTGTTCACTGGCTGCCTTGAGTTGAGCTTCATAGTTTTGCTTAACAGAAGCAAGAGAAAGCTCATTTTCTTTTTCTTGTAAAAGAAGCTGATTTTTGACTTGATCTCTTTCTTTTTCTAGGTCAGAAAGGGTCTTTTGGAGTTGATTTTCATGCTCCAAACGCAAGGTAGCCAATTGGTTTTCCAAGGCCTGTACTTTCTTATCCTTAGCCAATAAGGCCTGATTGCTTGTCTGTTCAACCTCTTTCTTGGCCAATTCTTTTTCTGTATCAAAGTTTTGGATTTGACTCTGTAATTGCGCAATTTCTTGGTCTTTTTGAGATAGTTTAGACTGCTGTTCATTCATGGCCTTTTGCTCAGCCAAGGCCAGTTCCTGCTTCATCCGATCATGTAGTTCCTTATCAAACTCTGCCGTTCTCACTTGGGATAAAAGTTCAGCATACTGGCTCTCATTTACTGTAAAGACTTCCCCACAGTTGGGACATTTGATTTCGTTCATATCGTTCCTCTTTCTAGACTTCTTTAACCATTATATCATGCCTGAAGGAAAATCAAAAACAGCGAGTCGAAACCCACTGTTTATCTTCTTTTACTTTAAATTTTCTCCAAGGCCAATCGCAAGTCTTCAATCAAATCCTCTACATTTTCAAGTCCGATTGACAAGCGGATTTGGTTTGGTGTGACACCTGCAGCTTCAAGGTCTTTTTCTGACAATTGACCATGGGTGGTTGTTGCTGGATGGACAACAAGCGATTTAGCATCTGCTACGTTTGCAAGGTCAGAGAAGATTTCCAAACTATCAATTACCTTGCGAGCTTCTGCCTCCCCACCTTTGACATGGAAGGTAAAGATTGAGCCCACACCTTTAGGCAAGTATTTCTCAGCCAAGGCATGGTAAGGACTATCTGCAAGTTTTGGATAATTGACTTTTTCTACCTTAGGATGGTTGACAAGGAAATCAACAATTTTCTCTGCATTTTGCACATGACGTTCCACACGAAGAGAAAGTGTTTCCAGTCCTTGAAGCAAGAGGAAGGCATTAAATGGTGACAAGGCTGCACCTGTATCACGAAGCAATTGGACACGGACAGCGATAATAAAGGCTGCTGCACCCACATCACGAGTATAGCTCAAGTTGTGATAGCTTGGATCCTCGTCAACAAATTGAGGGAATTTCCCTGAAGCCGCCCAGTCAAAACGACCACTATCAACGATCACTCCACCAATAGTCGTACCATGGCCACCGATAAACTTAGTCGCAGAGTGAATGGCAATATCTACACCGTGAGAAAAGACATTAATCAAGTAAGGTGTGGCAAAGGTATTATCCGAAACAAGTGGAATTTGGTACTTATGAGCAATCTCTGCCAATTTTTCCAAATCTGGAATATTAATCAAGGGGTTACCCAAGGTTTCAATCAGAACAAGCTTGGTATTGTCATTGATAGCTGCTTCCACTTCCTCCAAATTATCCACGTCGACAAAGGTTGTTGTGATACCATAACGAGGAAGGGTTTCTTTCAAAAGATTGAAGGTTCCACCATAAATAGTTGATGCTGCAACTACATGGTCACCTGCATGAGCAAGAGCCAAAATCGTATAAGTCACTGCGGCCATACCTGATGCTGTTGCAAGAGCTCCAACACCACCTTCGAGAGCTGCAATTCTTTCTTCAAAGGCAGCTGTTGTAGGGTTGGTGATACGAGTATAAATGTTCCCTGGTTTTCTCAAGGCAAACAAATCTGCACCTTCCTGCGTGTCATCAAAAACAAAAGATGTTGTTTGATAAATCGGCACTGCACGAGACTTGGTAGCTGGATCCACAACTTGACCAGCATGCAGTTGCAAAGTTTCAAATTTAAAATCACGAGTCATAAGGCGACCTCCAAATAGTTTGATTAAGGATATTGTAGCACCTTAAGGTATAGTTTACAAATATCAGTTTTCTATATTTTGATATAGTAAATAACTATTACCTTATTTTAAAAATGAAAAAAGCACGAATCAATCGTGCTCATTTTCTTAATCTACATAAGTATCTTCATTTTTATTGAGGAAGGCATATGGAAGACCCATCAAGAGGCCTCCTCCGATAAAGTTTCCAATGAAGGTTACACCCCAGTGACGAAGCATATTTCCAACACCGAAGTTAGCAATTGAATCCGCAGCAACACTGAATTTTACAATCGCGAAAGAAGCAAAGTTCGCAGCAATGTGCTCGTTTGTTAAGAATACAAACATGTAAATCGCCGACAACACAAGCCAAAGTTTGGCGCCACCATCTTTGACCAAAACAAATGAAAGAATCGCAATATTTACGAAAATATTTGCCAAAATCGCCTCAAGCAAGATTAATTCATTTGAACGGCCTAACTTCATCTCAACAACCCCTGAGATGAAACTATCGTGAGTCAGATGTGCATAGGCTGCTGAGTGGGCAAAGCCCCAACCTGCTATCAAAGCCCCGATAAGGTTGAACAAGGTACAGTAAAGTAAAATCTCAGCTGTTTTTCTCCAAGAGATTTTTTTCAAGAAACTACCAGCAGTCAAGAACATCATGTTTGATGTTACCAACTCGGCATTCAAGAAAACAATGTAGGCCAAGCCCCAAGCAAAGACAAATGGGAAGAGGAAACGTCCACTACCTGGTGCAATTTTATTAATCAAGTCAGCTCCAACTGCACCAGCAGCAGTACTGAAGGTTAAAAATGCACCTGCAAACATAGAACGAATCGCATACTTAAATTTGCTTTGACTATAAAGACTTTCTTTCTTCTTGCAAGCAAATTCAATCTTTGAGATAAATTCTGAAGAAACCATAATAAACTCCTAAAAATTTTTTACCTGATAATTATATCACAAACTTTCAATATTAGGAAGCGTTTTCTGTATTTCATAACAGTTTATTTTGAAATTCAATCTATAAAAAATCAGTAAAACCTAAGATTTTACTGATTTATCTTTAATAACGTTGTTTATATGGTTGATTGAAAGCTGTTAGAATTTCTTCAGGGGTTTGTGAATAGTCTTTTGTATCTTTCAGGTCACCTTTTACGATGATACGTTCTGTCGCATCATAGTCCACGCAGGTTACAAGTGTGATTTCATTAACACCAGTACGGTCATCAATCTCGTCAACTCGATCTGGAGTCACATGCTTCACTTCACGGATTTCATAGGTATAAACTTTATCCTTATCAGTTAGGTAAATTTTCATCCCATTTTTAGCGCGTGATAATGGAGAAAAGAGCATTTGGCTGGCGTTTTCCGCTGTGAAGATGTGATGGCTCGCAAGCGAATAGTTTCCTTTCCCCATCACTTGATCACGCTTCATTGTACCCGCACCATAGAAGAGATTAACATTATCCAGTCCCTTAAAAATAGGCAAGTTAATTTCTACTTCAGGAACAGCGATTCCACCGATAACTGGCAATTTTTGCGAATCCCATTGTGAGGATAAGACAGCTTCCGACGAGATGGCTTTTACGGAATCAAAGTCAAAATTCCCTTCTGTATCTTGATTTTCTTCCAATTTTTCTTTTGATACCTGGCTGACTTGGTATTTATTGGTATTCCAAACCATGAACATATCACGAATTTTTGAATTGAAAATCAAAGCCACTGACAAGATGATTAAAAACCCTGCCAAGAAATTGATTAGTAAATTTTTACGGTTTGTTTTCTTTTTGTTCTTTTTATGAGACATTATGCTTCACCTTCTGTTTCGTTTTCTGTCCCAACTTCTTCTTTTTCTGCAGCTGCAACCGTAGTAAAGGTTACAATTTTAGCATCTTGATCCAGGCGCATCACTTTAACTCCCATAGTTGAGCGACCTGTTTGTGAAATATTGGCAACGTTGGTTCGAATCATGACACCAGTATCAGTGATAATCATCAAATCTTCATCGCCTTTAACGGTCATAAGACCAGCAAGAGAACCGTTCTTTTTTGTAATCTTAGCGGTTTGCATCCCTTTACCACCACGACCTTTAGTTGGATATTCGGTCGCAACTGTGCGCTTACCATACCCCTTTTCTGTGATGATAAGGACCTCGTCCTGGTCTGTAATCACACTAGCACCAACAACTGTATCTCCGTCACGAAGGTTAACACCTTTCACACCAGTGGCGATACGACTCATACCACGAACAGCTGATTGATTAAAGCGAACTGAATAACCAAACTTGGTACCAATGATAATATCCGTGTCCTCTTCTGTCAGCAAGACATTAATCAACTCATCTTCATCCTTGAGGTTTAAAGCCTTAAGTCCATTTTGACGAATGTTAGCAAATTCCTTAACTCTGGTTCTCTTCACAATACCATGACGGGTTGTGAAGAAGAGGTAAGCATCATCGCTGCGTTCAGATTCAACATTGATGATGGTCTGAATACTTTCACCTTCATCCAATTTCAAAAGATTGACAATTGGCAATCCCTTAGCAGTACGGCCATATTCAGGAATTTCATAGCCTTTCAGGCGATAGACCCGTCCTTTATTTGTAAAGAAGAGTAGGTGATCATGGGTACTAGTTGACACTAACTCACGAACAAAATCGTCATCCTTAACACCTGTACCTTGAACACCACGCCCCCCACGTTTTTGAGCAGTAAACTCAGCTTGGTCCAGACGTTTGATGTATCCTTTGTTAGAAAGAGTGATCAAGACATCAGCTTCTTCAATTAGATCCTCATCTTCAAGACTCAAGACTTCACCGACCATCAATTCCGTACGACGTTGGTCTCCAAACTTACGCTTGACTTCATCTAATTCATCCTTGATAATTTGAGAAACACGTTCTGGCTTAGCAAGAATATCTGCTAAATCTGCAATCAGAGCCAATAAGTCATCATACTCTGACTGAATCTTATCACGTTCCAAACCTGTCAAACGGCGAAGACGCATATCAAGAATGGCTTGACTTTGACGTTCAGAAAGCTTAAACTTGCTCATCAACTCAGCTTGTGCTTCCGCATCCGTTTCACTAGCACGGATGATACGAATCACTTCGTCGATATGGTCTAGCGCAATCAAGAGACCTTCTAAGATATGAGCACGCGCTTCTGCTTTTTCCTTATCAAAACGTGTCCGACGAACAACCACTTCTTTTTGGTGCTCAATATAAGCATCCAAAATCTGACGAAGGGACAAAATCTTCGGTACACCATTTTGGATAGCAAGCATATTGAAACCAAAGTTGGTTTGCATCTGGGTCATCTTGAAAAGGTTATTAAGAATAACATTGGCCGAGGCATCACGTTTGACCTCGATTACGAAACGAACCCCTTCACGGTTTGACTCATCACGGACTGCTGTGATGCCCTCAATGCGTTTTTCCTGAACCAAACGAACAATATGCTCATGCACCTTTGTTTTATTGACCATATAAGGAAATTCTGTTACAACAATACGCTCACGGCCAGTCTCAGTTTCTTCAATTTCAGTACGTGAACGGAGGACAATAGAACCTTTACCTGTTTCATAAGCCTTATGAATACCTGATTTCCCCATAACAAGAGCACCAGTTGGAAAATCTGGCCCAGGCAAGACTTCCATCAAGTCCTTAGTGGTCACTTCAGGATTGTCCATGACCAACTTCACTGCATCAATGGTTTCACCAAGGTTATGAGGTGGAATATTGGTTGCCATCCCAACCGCAATACCAGTTGCTCCATTAACCAAAAGATTAGGAAAACGTGCTGGCAAGACCAAGGGTTCACGTTCATTGGCATCATAGTTATCAACGAAATCAACTGTATTTTTGTTAATATCACGAAGCATTTCCAGAGCAATCTTGCTCATACGTGCCTCAGTGTAACGCTGGGCGGCAGCACCATCACCGTCCATGGAACCAAAGTTCCCATGACCATCTACAAGCATGTAACGGTAACTCCACCATTGAGCCATACGGACCATGGCTTCATAGATAGAGGAATCCCCGTGTGGGTGATATTTACCCATGACATCCCCTGTAATACGAGCAGATTTTTTATGAGGTTTGTCTGGAGTAACACCCAATTCATTCATTCCGTAGAGAATCCGACGGTGAACAGGTTTTAAGCCATCTCGAACATCAGGAAGGGCCCGCGCTACGATAACACTCATGGCGTAGTCGATAAAGCTCGTCTTCATCTCCTTTGTCAGATTGACATTCACTAAATTTCTATCCTGCATTAATAAATGCCTCATTTCACTATTAGTAATTAACTATATTATACCATAATGTCCGCCATATTTCAGGTATCTAAAATCGCTAAAACGTTTACATCAAGAACTGCAAAGCATATCCGTGACAAAGCTTTTTAAAAGTGATAAAATTGAAATAACTGGGGAAATCCCTGAATAAAATTAAGGAGATGTTTAGAATAATGACTTCAACTAAACAACACAAAAAAGTTATCCTTGTCGGTGATGGTGCTGTAGGTTCTTCTTACGCTTTTGCACTTGTTAACCAAGGAATTGCACAAGAGCTTGGAATTATCGAAATTCCACAATTGCATGAAAAAGCTGTTGGTGACGCGCTTGACCTTAGTCACGCCCTTGCCTTCACTTCACCTAAAAAAATCTATGCAGCTCAATACTCTGACTGTGCAGACGCTGACCTTGTTGTAATCACTGCAGGTGCGCCTCAAAAACCAGGTGAAACTCGTCTTGACCTTGTAGGTAAAAACCTTGCTATCAACAAATCAATCGTAACTCAAGTTGTTGAATCAGGTTTCAAAGGTATCTTCCTTGTTGCTGCTAACCCAGTTGACGTCTTGACTTACTCAACTTGGAAATTCTCTGGTTTCCCTAAAGAACGTGTTATCGGTTCAGGTACTTCACTTGACTCAGCTCGTTTCCGTCAAGCACTTGCTGAAAAATTGGACGTTGATGCTCGTTCAGTTCACGCCTACATCATGGGTGAACACGGTGACTCAGAATTCGCTGTTTGGTCACACGCAAACATCGCTGGTGTAAACCTTGAAGAATTCCTTAAAGACACTCAAAATGTTCAAGAAGCTGAATTGATTGAATTGTTCGAAGGTGTTCGTGATGCAGCTTACACAATCATCAACAAAAAAGGTGCAACATACTACGGTATCGCAGTAGCCCTTGCTCGTATCACAAAAGCAATCCTTGACGATGAAAATGCAGTACTTCCACTTTCTGTATTCCAAGAAGGTCAATATGGTGTTAAAGACGTATTTATCGGTCAACCAGCTGTTGTTGGTGCACACGGAATTGTTCGTCCAGTAAACATTCCATTGAACGATGCAGAAACTCAAAAAATGCAAGCATCTGCTAAAGAATTGCAAGCTATTATTGACGAAGCATGGAAAAATCCAGAATTCCAAGCAGCTTCTAAAAACTAATTTAGATAGAAATAACTCCTTGAGTCATCAGGGAGTTATTTTTTATCTGTATTTGAACTAAACATTTTATGAAGTATACGTAAAAAACAACATAACTTTAAAAGCTATCGTGTCACAGTTTGGGCATAAATCCGAAAACTACCAATTAGATCTATCCTCACGTTACAAAAAGTCTGTAGCAAGCAGTATTTGACGAACTTGATACCGTCGCATTAAATCGAAAGTAAAAAGTTTTGCCCCATTTGTGCTCCATAGACAAAAAAGAGCCCATCATACAGGCTAGAAAGCTTGATATGATAGGCTTTTTAATGTTAGATTAACGTACTGTACGGATACGCATTGTGTTTGTACGAACAGCTTCTCCAACTGGTACACCAGCTACGATAACGATATCGTCACCAGATTGTACAAGTCCTGCTTCAACTGCTTTACGTTCAGCGATTTCGAACATATCGTCAGTTGATGATGGAGCATCTGTCAACATTGGGATAACACCCCAGTTCAACATCAATCCACGTTCTGTCAATTCGTCGAATGTCAATGCCAAGATGTCAGCATTTGGACGGTATTTAGAGATCAAACGTGCAGTGTGACCTGTCTTAGTAAGAGTTACAACCAATTTGATATCCATTGAGTTAGTAGCATCTTTAACAGCTGAAGCCATTACTTCTGTCTTAGAGTTACGTTCAAATGAATCTGAGTTCAAACGACCGTATTCGTTAAGAAGAGTTTGAGCGTTCTTGTCGATTGTAGCCATTGTAGTTACTGACTCAAGTGGGTATTTACCATTTGCAGACTCACCTGAAAGCATTGTTGCGTCAGTTCCATCGATAACAGCGTTAAATACGTCTGATACTTCTGAACGAGTTGCACGTGGTTTTTCAGTCATTGTTTCAAGCATGTTTGTTGCAGTGATAACAACTTTACCTGCAGCATTGACTTTAGTGATGATCATTTTTTGGTAAACTGGAACCATTTCGAATGGTACTTCGATACCCATGTCACCACGAGCAATCATGATACCATCAGCAGCTTCGATGATTTCATCCAAGTTATCGATACCTTGTTGGTTTTCGATTTTAGCGAACAATTGAACATGTCCATTTCCAGTTTCTTCACAGATTGCACGAACTTCGTTAACGTCTTTAGCAGTACGTACGAATGAAATCGCGATGAAGTTGATACCTTGTTCAAGACCGAAGCGGATATCATCGTTATCACGATCAGCAAGAGCTGGGAAAGGAATTTTAGTGTTAGGGATGTTAACACCTTTTTGTTTAGCAATTACGCCATCGTTTTCAACTTCAACTTCAAATTCACGAGTTGCATCATCTTTAGCAACCACACGAAGACCAAGTTTACCATCGTCAACCAAAACTTGACGACCAACTTCAACATCATCATAGATATCAAGAGCACCAGCAACGTTCAATGCAATCACATCACGAGTTGATTTGATTCCTTGTTTAGTTGCAACACGGATTTTCTCACCAGTTTTGTATGAATACTCTTTAGCTTCACCTTCGAACAATTCTGTACGGATTTCTGGTCCTTTTGTATCAAGAAGGAAACCAACTTTTTTACCTGCAAGTTTTTCTGCAAGTTTAACAGTTGCCATACGCTCACCTTGTTCTTGGTGGTCACCGTGTGAGAAGTTGAAACGGAATGTGTTAGCACCAGCTTCAATCAATTTGGCAATGTTTTTAGCTGAAGCTTCAACATCAAGTTTTTCACCCCAGTATCCGTCATCACCAAATTTTTTACCACCACGGATTTCTACCGCAGGTCCCAAAGTTGCAACGATTTTTACACGTTTATTCATGATTTTTGTGACTCCTTTATATATATGACCTTTTTGGTCTTATTAACTAAATTATAAATTATGACAAGCTCTTATTCAAGCTAGATAGCTCAAGGTCAGCCTTGTGTGGGTTGTTAACCACAATCTTACCATCTGCAGTAAGGCTAAACAATGCTCCTTCTTCTGCAGTTCCAAGAATTGGATTTTCAACCATTTTCTCGTTACGGATACCAACCGCAACACCACCGATACCTTCTTTAAGAAGTTTAACAGCATGGGCACCCATACGTGACGCCAAAACACGGTCACGCGCAGTTGGAGAACCACCACGTTGAATATGTCCAAGTTCTGTCACACGAAGGTCGCTTGTATCCCCAGCTTCTTTTAGTTTTTGACCAAATTCAGCTGCTGACATAACACCTTCTGCCAAGACGATGATATTGTGTTTTTTACCACACTCATAACCGCATTTAATGCTTTCAACGATATCTTCAATCTTGAATCCTTCTTCAGGAATGATGATTTCATCAGCACCAGTTGCAATACCAGCCCAAAGAGCGATATCACCAGCGTTACGTCCCATAACTTCGATAACAAATGTACGACGGTGACTTGATGATGTATCACGAATCTTATCGATAGCGTCCATAGCAGTCGTAACTGCTGTGTCAAAACCGATTGTAAAGTCAGTACCAACGATATCGTTATCGATTGTACCTGGAAGACCGATAGCTGGGAAGCCATGCTCAGTCAAACGCATAGCACCGTGGTAAGATCCGTCACCACCAATAACAACTACACCTTCAATCCCGTGTTTTTTCAATTGCTCAATCCCTTTAAGTTGCCCTTCAAGTTGAGCGAACTCTGGGTAGCGAGCTGAGTGAAGGAAAGTACCACCACGAGAAATGATGTCCCCTACTGAAGCTGCATCTAGGGGATGAATTTCACCGGCAACCATACCAGCATATCCATCATAGATACCAAACACTTCCATTCCTTCTGAAATTGCTTGACGAACAACTGCACGGATGGCAGCGTTCATACCAGGGGCGTCTCCACCACTAGTCAAAACAGCAATACGTTTCATATTGGTTATGCTCCTTTTTCTTTTAACATTCTTACTGATTATACCACATTTACGTTGAAAATTCTTCTATTTTCCGTAATTTTAGCGATAAATCGTTTTCATAACTATTCCATTCAATTTCGCTTCTAATTCATCAGATTTAGCTACAAAATGATGGGGAGAAACAATTGTTCTCTGTTCCTCTTCATACCTGATAATGACTGGGATTGGGCCTTTATACTGGTCTAAAATACGTGACATTTCTTGATCCGAGTCATGATTTTTCACCTGAATCCAAAAGCGCTCAGCCACTGCTTCTCTTATTTCTTGTGCAATCATTTGCAGACGACCGTCACGTGACTGGACTTTCCCTTTAATATAGTAGAAGGCTCCTTCTCTTACTTCCTGAGCAACCTGTCGATATAAATCTGAAAAGAGGGTAACATCCAATTTTTTCTTACTGTCATCCACCTGTAAGAAAGCCATATTTTCACCTTTTTTGGTACGAATTACTTTTATCTTCTGAACTTCAACCAAGATAATAGCATAGCTATTTTCTGACAAATTACTAATAGGAGTAATCGGATAAATAGCCTTACTTGCAATAGCTTGTAGAGGATGTTTGCTGACGCCTACTCCTAGGAGCTCTTGTTCCATGTAGAATTTTTCTTGCTCCGTCCAGTCCTCCGAATCTTGCCAACTATAGATAGTCTCTCCAAATAAGCTTCCTAATACTTTCACAAATTCAAATAGATTAACTAAATTATTGAATACTTTTTTACGATTTTTTTCAAATGAATCGAAAAGACCAACTTTTACCAAAGGTTCTAGCAGAGGAAGTTTCAGATAATTCTCAGGTAATTTAGCTATAAAATCTTCAATGTTAGAATAAGGTCTATGTTCGATAATCCAAAGCGCCAAATCCTTGCTGACTCCCTTAATCGATTTCAGACCTAGATAGATGGATTTGTTGGCAATTTTATCGTGATAGGGAATGGTGTTGATGGACAGAGGGGCTACTTCAAAGCCTGCTTCAAGTGCATCTGTTAAGTAATCACTGTTGGCAGAATTCAACATGACCTGATAAAATATAGCTGGATAATGCGTTTTAAAATAAGCCAACTGGAAGGCCAAGGCTGAGTAAGCATAGGCGTGAGATCGGTTAAACCCATAACCTGCAAACTTCTCCATGACATCAAAGACCTGCTCTGCCTTTTCCGCAGTATGGCCTGCTTTTAATGCCCCCTGAATAAAGGAAGCCCTCATCTCATGCATGGCAGAGGCATCCTTTTTCCCCATAGCTCGTCGCAAAATATCGGCTTTCCCAAGACTAAATCCGGCAAATCGCTGAGCAACCTGCATAACCTGCTCCTGATAGAGCATGATACCATAGGTTGGTGCCAAAATATCCTCCAGAGCTGGATCTAGAACAGTCACTTCTTCCTGCCCATGTTTTCTTGCCACAAAATTATTGATATAGTCACTAGCACCTGGTCGATTTAGGGAAGTAGTCGCTACGACATCTTCAAAGCAGACTGGTTGAACACGTTTAAGCAGGCGAATAGCGCCAGGTTGCTCAAATTGAAAGATCCCTTTAGTATTACCAGAAGCAAATAAAGCTAGCGTTTCTTTGTCTTCCAAATCGATTTCTTCTATTTTCAAGTGAATGCCTTCTGTTTCAGCAAGCAACTCTTGCATTTTCTGGACAAAGGTCAAATTTCGCAGTCCCAGAAAATCCATCTTTAAAAGTCCACTAGCTTCAACACCATGAGCATCGTACTGAGTCAATGGAATTTCATCACCATGCTTTAGAGGAATGTAGTCAGTCAAATCCTGGTCGCTAATCACAACACCAGCCGCATGGACTGAGGTTTGTCTTGGATAGCCCTCAATCTTACAAGCAATGTCAAAGGCTTTTTGGTATTCTAACTTACTATTGATTTGCTGACGAAACTGGAGGTTACCCTCATAAGCTGACTTGAGATTGTCCCGAAAACTGATTTTCTTAGTAATTGCAGATAATTCATACTCTGGCACACCAAAGCGTTTCAGGACATCACGTAAAGCTTGCTTAGCACCAAAAGTAGAAAAGGTAACGATTTGAGCAGCATGTTTACTGCCATATTTATTGCCAACATACCTGATAAAATCTGGACGATAAATATCAGGAATATCGATATCAATATCAGGCATAGTATAGCGTTCACGATTGAGAAAGCGTTCAAAAATCAGATTTTTCTCTACTGGGTCAATCCCTGTGATATCTAAGGCATAAGAAACCAAGCTGCCTACTGCAGAACCCCGTCCCATCCCCATATAATAGCCATTCGAACGTCCAAAACGCAATAAATCCCAAACAACCAAGAAATAATCATCAAAGCCCATATCATGAATAACAGCCAATTCTTGATCTAGACGGTCTTGATATTCTTTACCAGTTAACCCCTTCTGAGCAAGCCCCAATTCAGCACATTCTCTCAACTCTTCTACGGCTGGTCTAGCTGGATTAAAACGAGGCAATTTCAGACTAGTATCCAAGTCGTAAGAAATGCCTGAAATAAGCTTTTCTAAATTGTCCAAGGCTTGCGGAAAACGCTCTTGAAATAATTTCTCTAAAGAATTTGCTGATACAAAGACATCTTGTCGTGAACGCAAGGGAACTTCTCTAAGTGGTAGATTTTCTTTAATCGCTGTTAAGACTTGCAAAACTTCTCTATCCCTGCTTTCAAAGGCATTTACCCGATACAGTGGCAAAATAGGATGATGAAATTCGCTTACCAGTGTTTCTGGGTAAACCCCAATATAATAATCACAGCCTAGATTTAGCGACTCCAGTCCATCAAAATAAGGCACAATTACAGCAATATGCTCCAGGTACTGAGATAAAACTGACCAATTTTTCTCCCCCTGCATCTTGGCTGTTGAAAGCTTCATCAACTGCTGATAGCCTACACTAGATAGAGCTAAAAAGCGCAGATTCACTTCCTGCTCATCCACTAAAACAGTCATTTCAATCCCTAATAAAGGATGAATGCCGTATTTTTTTGTAACCTCTAGAAAGTCAAAAGCACCATAAAGATTATCGATATCCATCATAGCCAGATGAGTGTATCCGAATTCTTTAGCTGCTCTCACATACTTGTCGATCGAAATGACGCTCTCCATAAAACTATAGACTGTTTTTGTATCTAGTTGTGCGATCAATTTACACTTCTCCTCTATCGTTCTCACTATATTATACCATTTTCAAAAAAGAAAAGAACCTGAGATAGTAAATCTCAAGTTCTTTCTGTATTTGATTGCAAGTCAGCATTTAATATGGAGCAAAATGATTATTCTTCATCTTCTCTTTTCTTACGAGCAATCAATCCAAATCCACTTAGGGCTCCTAGAAGTCCAAGTGCTGCAAGGCTAGCGTGATCTTCTGTACCTGTATTTGGAAGTTCACGTTGACCATCCATATATTGAGGTGTAGAAGGAGCTGCTGGTTGAGCTGGAGTTGCTGGAGTACCATTATTATTTCCGTTGTTATCTCCATTATCTGCAGGTGTTACAGGTTGTGGAGTTTCTGGTTCTGGTTTTGGCTCAGGTTTTGGTTCCGGCTTAGGCTCTGGTTTAGGAGTCGGAGCTGGAGTTGGACCTGGGTATGGAGTTGGATTTGGTGTAGGATCCTTAGGAATGTAGTTGATTGGTGTATCTTGCGTTGGATCACCAGGTACCTCTGGTACTTCGTATCCTTTCGTTGGATCATTTGGATCAACTGGTTTCAATGGATTTCCATTTGGATCTACTGGAATGAATCCTGGTACATAAGGTACTTTAGGTTTATCAGTTCCTGGTTTAGTTGGATCTTTCGGATCATTTGGATATGTGATTGGATTTGTTGGTGTTCCTGGAATATTTGGAATCCATGAACCTAACTTATCGTAAATCACTGTTTCATTGATATCCTTGATTGTATCAGGAGTTACTTTTACATCTTTAGTTGATGATTCTAGATCACCAGCTTTAGCGATGTATCCTTTCACAACTGGTACTTGGTAACCGTTGAAGATATCATCGTTACGATCTGTTGTCCATTCACCATAAGTGATCTCACCAGTTACCAAGTTCACTTTCGCTTCACGAGTAAACTTGATAGTTTCTGTACGAGTTTCAGAAACTTCTTTTCCGTTGCGATCTACATACTTGATCGTACGTGTAGCTGATTTCTCAGTTACAAGATCTTTCACAGTATTTGGCCATACTGGACTATTTGGGTCTCCAGGGAATACTGGTTTACCTGGTTCTGGTGTTGATGGTGTTACAGGTTTCAGTGGGTTATTTGGACCTACTGGTTTAGTTGGATCTGTTGGCACCATTGGTTTATCAGGATTATTTGGATTTGTTGGCACGATAAGTGGAGTAACTACCACGTTAAATTCTTGATCTTTATCTTTGTCTTTATCGAATACTCTATCATTATCTGCAGAAGGGTAATCATTGCTTTCTACAATGTAACCTTTCTTAACAAGTTCTTTAATCTTGCTTTCTACTTCACCAGACTTAGTGAATTTTGATCCTGAATCACCTTCATCTACTACTGAGTCAGATACTTTATTACCATCTTTATCTTTAAAGTTAGTGATAGCTTTTTGCTTATCAGCTTCGTAAATGATTTCAATATTTTTACCTGGATCTGTTGGTACTGGTGGTACTTCATATCCTTTAGATGGATCATTTGGATCTACTGGTGTTAATGGAACTAATGGGTTAGTGTTTGGATCAAAAGGCTTAGTTGGGTCTTTTGGTACTTTTGGCTCAGTTCCTGGGAAATGAGGAACGATTGGTTTATCAGTTCCAGGTTTAGTTGGATCTTTTGGATCATTTGGATATGGAAGCGGGTCAATTGGTGTTTCACCTTCTGGTACTTTTGGTACCCATGAACCAAGTTTAGTGTAGACAACTTCGATGTTTTCATCTTTAGAGTCTGCAGTTAATCCTGTTGTAGCTGCTACTTCTTTTTGTTTCGCATCTTTCAGAATGTATCCTTTAACTACTGGTGATTCTACTTTATCGAATGTTGTATCTCCACCTTTAGCTGTCCAATCACCGTAAGTGATTACACCTGTTACAGCGTTGATCTTAGCTTCACGAGTGAATGTAACTTTATCTGTTACTTTCTCAGCTACTTCCTTACCTTTTTCGTTAACATACTTGATTGTACGGTTAACGTGACGAGTTGTATCGATTTGTTTAATTAGATCTTCTGTCCATTTTGGTCCATCAGGGTTCTTAGGATCGATTGGATCACCTGGTTTTGGTTTATTAGGATCATTTGGATTAGTTGGATCTACTGGTTTGATTGGCTCAACGTGTGGTGTAACTGTAACTACGAAGCTTTGATCTACTTTCGTATCTTTATCGTAGTTCTTATCTGTAGCAGTTGTGAATCCGTCAGTTACTAGGTCATATCCTAGAGCTTTCAATTCAGCAAGTTTAGCTACTGTAGAGTACTCGATTGGTTCTCCAGATTTACCTTCTAGGTTATCTGTGTGAAGTACTGTTCCTGTTCCTTCTACCACATAAGTTACTTTCGCTTTTTGAGTATCTTTCTCATAAGTGATTTGCGTATCTTCTGTTGGGTTTTCAGGTGTTGGTGGAACATATCCTTTACTTGGATCATTTGGATCTACTGGTTTCAGTGGATTTCCATTTGGATCTTTTGGAGTTGTTCCTGGAACGTGAGGAATCACTGTTGTTGGTGTTCCTGGTTTAGTTGGATCTGTTGGATCGTTTGGATATTGAGGTTTCTCAACTTTTGGAACTTCGAATCCTTCTGGTACTTTTGGTACATATTTACCTAGCGGTGAGTAAACAACGTTTACTACAGAGTCAGCTGCATCGTGAGCAACGTTCTCTACTTTTTCAGCTGCTTTAATATCCGCAACATATCCTTCTATTACTGGAGATACTACTTCAGCTAATGTTTGTGGTTTTGTCCAATCAGAAGTATAAGTGATTTCACCTGTTACTTTGTTTAGATCCCCTTTACGAGAGTAACGAAGTTTTTGTTCTACAGTCGGACGAGCCTCTTGACCACGTTTATCAGCATCTACTTTTTCAGTATTCGCATATCTGTAGTTGATTGTACGATTAACTTCATCTAGTAATCCTAGTTGTTCGTAAGTACGTTGTTTTGGATCTCCAGGTACTTTATCTCCTGGTTTTGGAGTCACATTTGGATTATTTGGATCTAGCGGTTTATCTGGATCGATTGGTGTGATACCTTCTTTAACGATTACATAGTATACTTGGCTAATTCCACTATTACCTTTGTCATCCTTGTCATCAAATGTATGGTTTGCTTCAGCATAGAATGCTACACGTTCTGCAGTGTATGCTGCATCTGTTGGTGCAACAACTTCATAACCTTTAGCTTCTAACTCAGCTTTAACATTATCAACATTTGTTGTCTTGATTGCTTTACCTGTGTCTCCTGCTTCCGCAACTGATACGTGAACTGCAGTTCCATCCTCTTTAATGAAGTGAACTAACGCAACTTGAGAACCATCTTTCACATACGTAATTGTAGTGTTTTGAGTTGGATCTTCTGGTTGTTTTGGTACTTCATATCCTTTCGTTGGATCGTTAGGATCTTTCGGAGTTAATGGTTTACCATCTGGTCCTACTGGTGTTGTTCCAGGGATGTATGGTACTACTGGAGTTTCAGTAGGTGTTCCTGGTTTTGTAGGATCTTCGTTAGTTGGATTTTCATATGGTTTTGGATTTAGGTCAGCATCCGCTGGAGGTGTTACGCCTTCTGGGATTACCGGTACGTATGAACCAAGTTTACGGTAGATGATTGTTTCTTCACTATCTTTATCAGTAGCTTTAACCTCTGTACGCTCTGTAGATTTAGCCGCTGAAGCTACATATCCTGATTTGTTCGGTGTTGTTATAGCATCAATTGTTGTATCATCGTCTTTAGCTTTCCATTCTCCAAAGTTAGAGATTGCTCCTGTTACTGGATCTAAGTCAGCTGTACGAGTGAATGTTAATGTTTGTACATTGTCAGGGATACCTGCATCTGATCCGTCAGCTAGTTTGTAGTGAACTGTGTGTGTTACTTCTTCGATTAATCCTAATTCTTTGTAAGTACGTCCTTTTGGATCGTTTGGTACTTTATCATCAGGTTTAGGAGTAACATCTGGAGTATTTGGATCAACTGGTTTAGATGGATCTAATGGTACTGGTTTTGTAGTATAAACTACTGTTTCATTGATGTCTTCAGCAGTTGCTGTTACTTCAGATGCTGGTACAGTCGCTTTATTTGGAGTGTAGTTCTTAATTTCTGGTGAAGTTACTTCTCCAAATGTTTGGTTAGCTGGTGACCATTCTCCGAATGTAATCTTACCAGTTACTGGGTTAATTGTTGCTGAACGACTGAAGTTCTTAGTTTCTTCTACTGTATCAGCAGCTTTTGTTCCATCCACATAAACATACTTGATTGTACGTTTAACTTCTTCTTTACGTCCATCTTCTAACTCTTTGATTAACTCTGGAGTCCATTTTGGTCCTGTTGGATTATTTGGATCAATTGGTTGATTTTTAGTTGGAGTTGGATCGTTTGGATTTACAGTTACAGTTTTAACTGCTACAAGAACTTTATATTCTTGATTTGTTGTTGCATCTGCATCGAATGTACCATCTGTTGGATAGTTGTTTTCTACTACTGTATATCCTTTCGCTTTAAGAGCTTCGATTGTTGATGTTACTTCTGCACCTTTCGTGAAGGCTTTTCCTGTATCTCCAGTATCAACGATTGATTGAGCTACTCCACCTTTTTCAGTCTTATCCGTTGCACTGTTTACTTCAACGAAGTGAACTACTGCTACTTGAGAACCATCTTTCGTATAAACGATTGTAGTATCCTCAGTTGGATTTGTTGGTGTTGGTGGGTTATATCCTTGTTTTGGATCGTTAGGGTCTTTCGGAGTTAACGGTTTTCCATCTGGGCCTACTGGTGTTGTACCTGGTACATAAGGAATCGTTGTTGTTGGTGTTCCCGGTTTTGTAGGATCATCTGGATTATTTGGATATTGTGGGTTTTCAATTGTCGGAGGAGTGAATCCTTCTGGTACTTTTGGTACAAATTTACCTAAATCTTTGTAGATAACTTTTTCAACAATATCTTTATCCGTTGCGTTAACACCTGTTACGTCTTTCTTAGACGACTCAACATCTCCTGTTGCTACATATCCAGTTTTAACTGGTACTACAGCTTTACCTTCAAGAGTTGTATCGTTATCCTTAGGAATCCATTCACTATAAGTAATCTCTTTTGTTACAGCATTAACTATTGCCGTACGTGTGAAGCTTACAGTAGTTTCATGTTTAGGTTCTGCTTCAGTTCCACGTTTAGCAGTATCTGCTACATCGTCTGCATAAGTGTACGTAATTGTACGTTTTACTTCTTCAGCTAGTTTTAGATCTTTGTATTTTGGTCCATTAGGATTACTTGGATCTACTGGTTTTTCAGGATCGAAGTTTGGATCATTTGGATCAATTGTAATTTGTTTTGTTTTGTAAACAACTACTTCTTCGAAGTCCGCTGCATCAGCTGTTACTGTCTTAGCTGGAACATCACTTGTTGTTGGATTACTTACTAACGCAGAAGTATATCCATCAATTGTTGGTGTTGGCACTGATTCAAAATCAGCTGTTGTCTTAGGAGTCCAAGTTCCATATTCAACTTCTCCTGTCACAAGATTTACTTTAGCTGTTCTCGTGAATTCAAGAGTTTGAACTTTTTTACCAACTACATCTGTACCAAGTTTATTGTCTGGAACTGGAATTCCATCATCATAAATATACTTGATAGTACGTGTTACAGAGTCAGTAGTCTTCAAGTCTTTAACTGAATCAGGCCATTTTGGTCCGTCTGGTTTTGTTGGATCTACTGGTTGACCTGGTTCTGGTTTCACATAACCTGGAGTAGTTGGATCTGTTGGAA
Source organism: Streptococcus bouchesdurhonensis (assembly GCF_948472335.1). The sequence goes on from NZ_CAOKTW010000001.1 coordinate 298,858, forward strand.
TATCTTTAACAATCGGTTTGAATGTCACTGTATATTCTTGGTTTGTTGATGCATCAGCATCAAATACTTTTTCAGCATCTGTTGATGGATAATCTTTTTCACCAGCATTTACATTTGCCACTTTTTCATATCCACGAGCTAAAATTTTGTTGATTGCTGCAGTTACATCCGCATCTTTCGTAAATGGTTTACCTGTATCACCTGTATCGACTACCGAAGGTTCCAATCCTTTACCAGTTGTATCTACGAATTTCGTTACCGCTACTTGAGAACCATCTTTCGTATAAACGATTGTTGTATCTCCTGTTGGTGTTGTTGGAGCTGGTGGTTCATATCCTTGTTTTGGATCTCCAGGTACTTTTGGTTTTAACGGTTGTCCATCTGGTCCTACTGGTGTAGTTCCTGGTACGTATGGAATTGTCGTTGTTGGTGTTCCTGGTTTTGTAGGATCATCTGGATTATTTGGATATTGTGGATCTTGAATTGTTGGAGGAGTGAATCCTTCTGGTACAACTGGTACATATTTACCTAGTGCTTTGTACACTACTTTTTCCGTAATATCTTTATCTTCTGCTTTTACATTTTCTACAGATTTAGTTGATGTCTCTACATCTCCCGTTGCCACATATCCTGCTACTTTCGGAAGCTCTGCTTTTCCTTCTAGTGTAGTATCGTTATCCTTCGCTTCCCATTCTCCATAAGTGATTTCACCTGTTACTGGGTTCACTTTAGCTACACGAGTGTAATTAACTTTTGTAGTAAATGGATCAGCTACATTAGTTCCAGCTTTATTTGCATCTTTTTCAGCTTGGTTTAGTTCACTTGCTTCTGTTGAGTAAGTGTACGAAATTGTACGTGTCACTTCTTCAGTATTCTTCAATTTCGCAAGTAGTTCATCAGTCCATTTTGGTCCATTTGGATCATTTGGATTGATTGGCTCATCTTTCTTAGGTTCTTTATAGCCTGGAGCTTTTGGATCGACTGTAATTAGTTTCGTTTTATAAACTACTACTTCTTCGAAGTCTTTATCTGTAGCCGCTACAGTTTTCGCTGGTACATCTGCAACTGTTGGTGTTACACCTGCAACTGCCGCAGTGTATTTCTCAAGTGTTGGAGAAGTTACTGCTTCGAATGTTTGATCAG